>NZ_JAEQCI010000208.1:0-4956 GCF_020738565.1 Microcoleus sp. PH2017_12_PCY_D_A
GAAAAGACCGCACTCACGAATTGTTTCAAGTGGGATATTCTCTCTTTCTTCTCTGCGCCCTCTGCGCCCTCTGTGGTTAAAACAATCTAATTCACAAATCGGCGCATAATTGCCATAATGAAAATCGGATTTCTCGATACCTACACTTGGGATTACAACATTGAAACTCCTTACCGCGAACCTTTGGGCGGCACTCAGTCGGCTATTTGTTACTTGGCTGAGGCGCTGGCAGCCGAGGGTAATCAGGTATTTCTACTCAACAATACTTCGCAACCGGGGATCTCGCGCGGTGTTGATTGCCGGTTGCGGGTGGGGGACGGTGCTAATTTGGAATTACTGCGATCGCTCGATTTTTTAGTTGTAGTTAATATAGTCGGTAAAGCGCTGGAAATCAAGCCGCTTTTGGGGCATCAAACTAAGTTAATTTTGTGGATTCATAACGAACCGGGCTTTGTATTCCTCCAAGATTTCAATAACCCGCAAGAAATTAATGCTTGTGATGCTTTGGTTTTTGTCAGCGAGTGGCAGCGCGATCAATTTCACAGCCGTTTTGCGATTGATTTAAACCGCAGTTGTGTTTTAAGAAATGCGATCGCACCTTGTTTTGCTAATATTTTACCCGATAATATTTCCATCCGATCGCAAAAATCTCTACCGCCAATTCTAGCTTACACCAGCACTCCGTTTCGCGGCCTCGATATTTTATTAAAAGTTTTTCCCGAAATTCGTCAAACTGTCCCAGGAACTCGATTAAAAGTATTTTATAGCATGAAAGTACACCAAATAGACGATAATGATAACCAGCTTTTTTTTGGCGAACTTTACGAAGAGTGTCAGGGAATAGAAGGCGTCGAGTATGTCGGTTCTGTACCGCAACCCGAACTCGTCCGGCAACTGCGTTCAGTTGCGGTTTTAGCTTACCCGAATACCTATTCGGAAACGTCATCTATTGCGGTGATGGAGGCGATGGCCAGCGGTTGCCGGATTGTGACGACTGATTTGGCAGCTTTGCCGGAAACAACTGCCGGATTTGCGCGTCTTGTTTTCATGTCAGGGGTGGAAAATTTGGCATCGGTAACTGATTGGAAGCGTGGAGGCACACCGGATTGGGAGGGATATACAAGGCGGTTTTTAGATGCGACAGTCGGAGTTTTAAAAGAGTTTGCGGGTGCGGGCGGTGCAATTGCTGAAACTCATCTGAGACAGCAGGTAGAATATATTAATCGAGGCTGTACTTGGTCTGTGCGAGCCCGAGAGTGGGTAGAATGGTTGAATAGTATTAGTGTAAAACCTGTAAGAGTGGCAGAGCAAATGATCCAAGAGTTTTTGGTGGATTTAGAATCAGCTCAAACATATTTTGTCAAGGGAAATCGCCTGAAAGATACAGGAGATTTCGGTGGCGCGATCGAGAATTATCAGAAAGCTTTAGAGTGCAATCCCAAAGATGCGGAAGTTCATAAAAAGTTGGCGGAAGTTTATGTTTTGCAAGGAGAATTCGATCGCGCGATCGCCCAATGCAACGTCGCCATCAAATTCCAACCGAATTTTGCTCCAGCTTACCTGACAGCGGGCAATGCCCTGCACGGTCAAAACCAGCTAGAAATGGCAATTACAGCTTATTTGCAAGCTTTAAAACTTCAGCCGGATTTAGCAGAAGCCAGCGCGAATCTCGGCAGTATGTATTACAAGTTAGGGGAATTGGCACAGGCTGCAAATTATTACGAAAAAGCTCTTGCTATTAATCCCGGTTTGTGCTCGGTGAATTTGATGCTAGCCAGTGTTTTGCAGCAGCAAGGAAAGTTAGATGCGGCAATTGCTTGCTGTCAAAAAGTGCTGCAACTGCAACCGGGAAATGCTAGCGCTGTTGAGAAATTATCCAGTTTAACCGCACAAAAACAGCAAGAAACTACCGATCGCAAATTTCTCGAATTAGAAACAGAATCTGAAGAGCAACAACCAGTATCTGTCAATAAAGATGAAGGCTATGGATTGCAGCCTTCGAGTATCAATTTGCCGCCCGCCCCAACTCCTGAAAATTTAAATACTCCGTTTACCAACCCCGCCGAAGTTTCCGAACAAGTTACCTCGCTGAATGTTCCAGATATCGCACAAGTTGCCAATTTTCAAGAAGTAGAACAGTACAAAAAACTGGCAGAAAACTTTTTAGTTAAAGGTAAAATTCAAGAGGCGATCGCAGCGTGCCACCAAGCGATCAAAATTAGACCTGATTACACCCACGCTTACGTAACTTTAGGCAATGCTTTGCAAGCGGTGGGTAAAATGGAAGCTGCGATTCGATCGTATTCTCAAGCCTTAGAATTGCAGCCAAATTTTGCGGAAGTGCGCGCCAATATCGGCAGTATGTATTTCAAAATGGGTCGTTTGTCCGAGGCGATCGCCCATTACCAACAAGCCATCGCCCTGAGTCCCGATTTAGCGGGCGCTCACTGGAATTTAGGCAAAGTATATCACAAACACGGCAACATCGAAGCTGCGATCGCCTGTTTTCAGAGAACATCCGAACTCAACCCGCAGCTTGTCGGCGCCGACTTCCACTTTAACCTGGGAAACCGACTTTTCACTCAAGGCAAGCGCGACGAAGCCATCGAAAGCTACCAAAAGGCGATCGCCATTAAACCGGATTGGGCAGAAGCCTACGGTAACATTGCCAGCGCGCGATCGCAGCAAGGAAATCTCGATGCCGCCATCGTCGCTTACCAGCAAGCCGTAGCTTTAAAGCCGGAATTAGAAGTGCTGCACTTCAATTTAGCCAATTCTTTCATGCAGCAATACAACTACGAAGCAGCCATTACTAACTACCAAAATACTCTAAAAATTAAGCCAGATTGGCCGGAAGTTCACGCTAACATCGGCAGTTGTTTGTCCATGCAGGGGCGGCTGGAAGAAGCTTTAGCCAGCTATCAGCAAGCTTTGGTCTTAAAACCGGATTGGGCAGAGGTTTACTGCCGCATGGGACATATTCTCAAACAAGATCACCCCTTAGAGGCGATCGCAAATTTTGAAAAGGCGATCGAATGCAACCCCAAATACAGCGAAGCCCACCAACAACTGTGCGACTTGCTAAGCCACTCCACCAACCTCGCCAGAGCCCGCAGCGTCGCCGACAAATACTGCGAATTTTGCGGCGAAAATGCCCCAGTCATGTCAGCCACAGCCTACGTCTTTTCCTACCTGCAATCAGGAGTCAGCAAACAGGCAATTGAGAAACTCGAAGAAATCGAAAAACTCTGCTACGAAAAAGTCGAAACCTTTAGCGTCATCGAACTCAAACTGCTTTACGAAATTTTCCTATTTGCAGTTTCCCACCTCCGAGACAACCGCGAAAAAAATGCCAGTTTCTACCGACTAATTGCCAAAGAATACTATCAAAAAGCCGTCCCGCAGCGGCAGCAAAGCAACAGAATCAAATCCGCAAATTATTTAACCAAACAACAGCCCTTAAAAATCGGCTTCCTTTCCAAACACTTCCGCCGCCACTCAGTAGGTTGGTGCAGCGAAGCCTTAATCCGCGAATTAAGCCGAATTACACCCCACGTTCACCTTTACGTAACAGGTAAACTCAACCGAGACGAAGTTACACAGAGGTTTGAAGAAATGGCCGGCAAGTTTTACTGGCCGAAAAAATATCCCAACGGCTTTGCTGACGGCGGCGAAATCTTCGCCGAAGTAGTCCAAGACGACTTGGATGTATTAATAGACTTAGACTCCATGACAGTACCGACAAATGTCGAAGTTCTGCACTCATATCCGGCGGGGATTTGCGTTTCTTGGTTGGGATTCGACGCGCCCTACATTTCGGACAATCACTACTTTCTGTGCGACGAACACACTCACCCCCCAGGCGTCGAAAAAAATTACTTAGAACAGTTAGTGAGATTGCCTAGTTGTTCCGTAGCAATTGGCGAACTGCAAAGCATTCCTGTGAATAGAGAGGCGATTAGAAATGCCCTCGGAATTGGCTTGGAACAAATGGCTTATCTCTGTGTCGCGCCTGGGAGAAAAACTAATCCTGAAATGGTGCAAGCTCAAGTTAGAATACTTAAGCAAGTACCAGATAGTATGTTGATTCGCAAAGGTCAAGGCGATCCGGATATAATTCACAGCACTTACCGCGAAGAATGCGATATTCAGGGAGTAGATTTTGAACGAATTAAGTTTATCGGACAAACGAGAAGTGAAGAAGAACATCGCGCTATTTATTATGTAGCCGACGTGTTGTTAGATTCCTATCCTTACAACGGCGGTACTCACAATTTAGAGGCTTTGTGGGCAAATTTACCAGTAGTAACTAGATCCGGCGACCAATATCTTTCACGGATGGGTTATGCTTTTCTCAAAAGTGCAAATGTTGATGTGGGTGCAGCTTGGACTTGGGAAGAATACACCCAGTGGGGAGTTAAGTTTGGGCGCGATGCTGGTTTCAGAAATGCGGTGAAAGAGCATTTAATTAAGTCTAAGCATCCTGAAAATCTTGCGCCTTTGTGGAATCCTAAACAGTTAGCCCAAGATATGTATGAGGTGTTTCAAAAACTGTTGGCTAAATAGGTGGTGAATTTGGTTGGTAGTGAGGACTTTAGTCCTTCAAAAATCAGTTGTGAACTTCTTTCTCTCTTCTCTTCCTCTGTGCCCTCTGCGCCCTCTGCGGTAAAAAAAAAGAGATATCAGGTACAGAAACGCGATTTCTGGATATTTGTACGCAACTCCCGGTAAAGTTTTGTAACAAAATCTGTGAAAATGCGTAAAAATTCCGCGCCGAACCCGATATATAAATGCTGATTCATAGTATCGCGATCGCCCTAACCTTATGCCGGTTGGCGCGATCGTTTTTTTGGTAAGCTAATGACTAATGACTAATGACTAATGACTAATGACTAATGACTAATGACTAATGACTAATGACTAATGACTAATGACTAATGACTAATGACTAATGAC
>NZ_JAEQCI010000209.1:0-4939 GCF_020738565.1 Microcoleus sp. PH2017_12_PCY_D_A
GAAAAAAGCCTCAAATGATTGCAGAGCAATTATTTGAGGTTTTGAGAATTCTGAATTCTTTTGAAATTAAATCCGATCGAATATCTGCGGAATGTGGGTCAGAAAATATGTTGATACTGCCGAGTGTATCGCCGCCTGCATCTTGTACGAGTGCCGCCCAAAGCCAAACATCGATCGAACTACCGTCTTTTTTTAGCAAAGACAATTCCAAACCGTTTTCCAGTTTGCCATTACCCGCAGACTTCAGCAGCGCGTAAAAATCTTGCTTTTGTCCTTCAGGAATATTCGGCAATGGTTGCCCCAAAACCTCAGCAGCAGTCCAGCCAAAAAGTTCTTCGGCGGCGCGGTTCCAAACAAGGGTGCGGCCGTCATTGCCGGTACAGTTAATCGCCAGCGGCGCCGATGCCATCTGCGCTTGCAAAACTTCATTAACTTGTTGCAGTTTAAATTCTACTTGCTTGCGATCGGTAATTTCCTGACAAGCGCCCCACAAACGGACAACCCGTCCTTCAGTTTTGTCCCACACCACTTGCCAACAGTCCCGCACCCACCGCACTTCACCTTTTTGATTAATAATGCGGTACTCGTTGGCTCCCGTGCGGCTGAAAGTACAGCCTTCTAACTGCTTAATTAATATTTCCCTGTCGTCGGGATGAACGAGCTCGGAGTTCCACCAACCAAACGATTCTAATTTTTCAGGAACGCGACCGGCGCAGCGCTCAAAAGCTTCTGTAGCCCACTCGCAGGCAAACTTGCCGTCTGGCAGTACCTTAAAAGAATAGGCAAAATCCGAAGTAATTTTCGACATAACTATGTAGTGCGATTCCGACTCCCGGACTGCGATTTCTGCTTGCTTGCGTTCGCCGATTTCCCGCGAATTAATTACGATTCCCTGCACGCTAGAATCGTGAAGCAAACTGTTGCCGATCGCCTCCAAGTAGATCCAAGAACCGTTAGCGTGGCGTTTCCGATATTCGATCGGCCTCCCAACTCCGGGATATTCTAGCAAATTGCCAAAATACGCCCGCCAAGCCAGCAAATCGTCTGGATGCATTAACTCGCCGTGAAACTTGCCAATTCTCTCTTCTGGCTTGTAACCCAAAACACTCTCTAGGGCTGCGCTGTGATATCGGACTCGCCCGTCGGCGCCGACAATGCTAATTATATCTGGAGAATGGCGCAGCACTGTTTGCAGTTTTGCTTCGCTTTTAGTGAATGCTTGATTGTCCCGGCGGTGCTGGCTGATTTCTTTGTCCAACTTTTCCTGTAGCTGTCTGAGTTGGGATCCTTGCTGCGCGATAGTGCGTTCCAAAAGGCGATTTAAATTTTCCGCCTCAACTAACTTTGCTGCATTATTTGTCGCACTTTCAAACTGGCGGCCCGCTGCCATTTCCTGCAAAGAATTTGACAGATTTTCCACAGTTTTTGTTAAAATTGCCTGTTGTGGAGGTGGCAAATGGTTAACTTGTTCCTGCAACGTTTCTAGGTATTTGTAAATTGTTTCTAGCATTTTATTAATTAGGGAATCTAATAGTTGCCACAGGTGCAAACTCTAAAAAGCGCACAGATTTTTTTTTAAGGTAACGATAACAAAGAGTGATGTATGGCGATCGACCGCGATCTTAATCACCAGCGATTTCGTCACTTTATTTTCAGATCATAGCAACCGACACAGAAATTAAATTATTGTGGCGATCGCTTGTGCCTGCCCAGCAGCACCCGAGGTAGCAGTGCTCGGGCGAGAGTCGGCAACCCGCCTATCCAGTGAATGTGGGCCTTCTCGCGCTTAAGCTAAACTAGATGGGTGTAAATAGAAAGAGAGACTTATGACAGAGCCAGCCAACGCTCGCGATTTATTTCGCGCTGCTTACGAACACCGTTACACCTGGGATGCCAACTTTCCCGGTTACAGCGCCGATATTGAACTCAAACAAGGCGACGAAGTATATACGGGTCATGTTTCTATCAAACCAGACATGACAGTGGAAGTCAGCGGCATTGCAGACGAGGAAGTAAAGCAGAGCGTTTACACCCAAATGCGCGATATTGTGACTCACCGCAAGCGATCGACATTTGAAAAATCCCACGGCAAAAACAGCTTCACCCTCGGCGAGAAGGACAGCACCGACGCTGTGGATATTTTAGTGCAAGGCGACTCAATGGGGTCGAATTACAAAATCAGAGGTCTGTCAATTTGTCAAGTCAGCCGGGTGATGGGGCGCATGGCTTTCGTCATTGACACGCACAACAGCTTAGAGACACCCGAAGGTTCTTTGGCCAGCCACTACGATGCCGTTTTCCGCAACCCCGAAACCAACGAAATCATCAGAGAACTGGAATTTGAAGATACCTTTGACAAGATAGGCGACTATTATGTCATGACCAAGCAAGTAGTGCGATCGAAAGAAAAAGGTCAACTGACAACAACCGAGTTTAACTATTCCAACGTCAAACTGTTAGAACCAGCAGTAGTCTAGGGTTATACAATTTTCGATTTGCGATTTGCGATTGGCGGTTGGCAATGACTGATGACAGCCGGGCTGGGAAGAGTTCCTAAAGTTGCATTACTTTTGGAAACTGCTATTAATTGCAAAATCCGTTTTCTTGCTGAAAGCGGGTTTTGCGATTAATGTATCGGGCTAAACTTGATTTAGCGGCAAGTAACGGTACGATCGAACTTTCATCAACTGCAAGAAATCATCACAGAGGCAAAAATATGACGACACTAGCACTAACCAGAGATAACGTCGAAACAGTTCTCGATGAAATGCGCCCCTACTTAATATCTGACGGCGGCAACGTCGAACTCGTCGAAATCGACGGCCCAGTCGTGCACCTGAGACTGCAAGGAGCTTGCGGCTCTTGCCCCAGTTCCACAATGACTCTGAGAATGGGCATTGAACGCCGCCTGCGCGAGGCTATCCCTGAAATTTCTGAAGTCGAACAGGTAATGTAGCTCAGTAACGAGTAATTCACACTCGCTGCCCTTTAACCTGGTAATGAGTCTGAATTCTCTATTCTGCGATGTCACAGCACTCTATGCTTGTATTCAGCAAAGCCTATGGAGTCGTCACTAACCCCAGCCTTAAGGCATGGGGCTTGAAAGAGGAAGACTCACCACTTTCTTAATTCAAGACTAAAACAGTGTCTAGCCTGCGTCTTCAAGACAAACTGAGCCATCTGGGAGTGGTATCCCAACTGACGTTAAGAATGCTTCCCTAGTTTTTAACCGCTCAGATGTGCCAGTGGCGAAGGGAAATATATACCTAGTAATAGGGCTTATTGCAAATGTTTGTTCCAGTTTTAGATAGCGAAAATAGACCGCTAATGCCGACAACTCCAAGCAGGGCAAAGCGTTGGATTAAGTCTGGCAAGGCAACACCATTTTGGAAAAAAGGAGTGTGGGGTGTTCGACTCAATGTAGAACCATCCAACACGCACCGCCAACCGATAGCGGTTGGTATTGATCCCGGTTCAAAGAGAGAAGCCTTTACAGTCAAATCCAAAGCTCATACCTACCTCAACGTGCAAACTCATGCCGTCGATTGGGTGAAAGACCGTGCCTGCAGATTGTAAGTTTTTGTCTTACAACTCGTGGCGTATTGCAAATTAATTGTAAAGCCGTCCTATAAGGACGGGGTTTCAAACCCAGGATTTTTGATGAAAAACGATGAACTCGACCCCTTCTCCCCAGAACTTTCTGCACAGGATTCGCAAGCAGCTCGGATTTGCAAAGTACGTGTTGTTGGACGGTGGACATCGCGAAGTCCGCTACAAATGGCGGCTCGATAGTCTGAATCGTTGGGCGGGGAACCTGCTCGACAAACTGTCGTCCGAGGGCGTCCTCAGTCCGATCGAGACTCCTGTGGCATCGGATGTGGAACTTCATATGCTCTGCGGTCATTCCAACGTAACGATGGGAATCTGGAGCTTGTGGAGCCTGCTGCGATGGGCAGACGGCAAGATGACCCCAGTCATCCAATCCGACGGTTCCATCACCCCGGAAGATGTCTTGCGGTTTCGGAAGTTCTTTCCCCACGTCCGATTCCTCTTCCCCGAAGACGCGAAGCGGTTGGTGGAGCAGCGGTTGGCCGGGAGCGAGTTTGAATTCTTGCGAAGCTTCTCTCACACTCACTTTTTCGGCTCGCGGCTCCTTGCTTCTCATATGTCAGAGCAGGCCCGAGTGGTGGTTGGTATAGACTCCGATGTCTTGGTATTCGATCGCCCCACTGAGGTTCTCGAACAATGTGCCGTGGCCCACAACAGCCCCGCTCTCACCAGCTTCCGCGACGAATTTGACTGGGTGACGGTATGCGCTCCGGTGAACGAGATCGAGGCGCGGTGCGGGACTCGCATTGAATGCAGTTTCAACGGCGGCCTGGTCGTTCTGCCCAAATTTGGGGACGAGCAGTTTAGCTTTATGGAGCGGATGCTGCGGGCATATACGCCGGAATGGCGCGCCCATTATTTTGCAGAGCAAATGCTGTTGGCGCTGACGGCGGGGGAGTTCGGGTGGAATGAACTGCCAGTTTCGTATCAGATGGGACAGGAGACAAATTCTCCCGATGCGATCGCGATCCACTACATCTCGAACCACGCAGTCCGTCCCCGATACTTCTCCGAGGGAGTGGCCCGGCTAGTTGGGCAACAGCGGTGATGCACCCCGCCTCAAAGATTAGGGCTCAATTTTAGCAGTATTTGTGAAGTAGTAAATCTACAGGCAGAGCAAAACCCAAAAAGTAGCAAGTTGACAGCACGGCTGCAAGTAACGCTAAAAGCAGAAGTTTAGCTTGAATATCTTGCACCAAAGAATTTACTTTTTCGCAGCACAGACCATAGCTAGGGCTTGCCGAAAAAGCCTAAAACCTTTACAGAGAAAGACTTTGACTGGTTTGAACGCTCCGCGTGTGCAAGCTTATGAGCTAAAATCTGTCCAAAG
>NZ_JAEQCI010000210.1:0-6379 GCF_020738565.1 Microcoleus sp. PH2017_12_PCY_D_A
AGGCTAACACTGCATAATTTCAGCCCAAAAGCGTTTGGCTTCCAAGTTTTCACAACTGATAAAAAAATCCGACCCACATCTGCGGAATGTGGGTTATAACATTGGGAAACGCTTTTATGATCCCTTGGTTACTCTCGCAATAACCATGGTGCTCTCATCGGTAGATTTGTTTTCAAAACTTGCCATGAAAGTTTCTAGGGTATCGTATTGTTTTGTTACCTGTGCTAAAGAATTAATCAATACATCATCTTTTGTTACTGCGCCGATTTTTGGAGCGATTTTCGCTTGGTTTTGAGCCGCATTGCTGAACACAACATTTAATTGTATACCAGGCTCGTAACTCACTACTAAAACATCCCCTTTTCTGATGTTGGCTGTGCAAGGAGCGCTCGCACTAATTGGCTGGTCACAATAAACTGTACTCGCTGCTTGTATTGTCTCTGCACTCGCACTATTTACTACAAAACCAAAAGTTACCACAAAAGCAACCATTAGTGTTGCCAAAAAACTAATTACACGTTTCATCTTCAAAAATCCTCAATGAGTTTTTAGTGAGTTTTTAGTGGTTTTCTCTTCCCACATCAATAAGACGTTCCCCACCCCAATTTCGGAATTTTTCGACTTACACTCAAATTTCCTCCCCCAAAATCCACCCTCAACCCCCCAAACCCTTCCTCCCCTTACCTTTCAACCCCTTCAAACTCTTCTCAACCTCCCCACGAGTCGGATACAACAACTCCTGACTCAAAGCACTTTCATAAGCTTGTATCGCCCCCAACCGATCGCCCAACCCCACCAAGGCTCTCCCCAGCCAGTAATCAGCCGAAGCCGGATTAAACTCTCTCAATTCCTGACATCCCTGACAAGCCACTTCCCACGATCGCAAACTCGCCCCAACATCCCCCAGCACTCGGTAACTCTCTCCCAACCACACTGCCGCAGGTACGGATTGCAAATAACCCCCTGCCGGTAAAAACTCCCATCCTTTCTCCAACGCCTCCACCGCTTCCCGATGTTTAAAAGCCAAAGCCAACACCCTTCCATGACAAAACCAAGCATCAGCTAACTGAGGCTGTAGTTGCGTCCCTTTTTCCGAAACCAGACACCCCCTTTCAACCTCTTTAAAGCATTCCACCAACACCCGCCCCGCGATCGCCCAAACACTCCAGCGTTGAGGAAAACGCTCAAGCATTTCTTCCACTATGGAAGCAAGGGTTATGTTATTCCCCTCTTTTGTTTGGAGAGTACCCTCGACCCCCTTTTTTAAGGGGAAAGTTAGAGGAAGAGAGGTCATTTTCGCAACAGGCAAAATCTCACACAAACCCCGATAAATTTCACACTCATCAGGATACAGATGATAAGCTTTTAGCATCATTTCCGCCGCCTTCTCATATTCCCCCGTCTCAAACAAGCAGCGCCCATAGTAATACCAACCATGAGGATGATTCGGGTGTTGTGCGGTAAACTCTGCTAACACCTCCACACCTTCCTTCCAATCTCCTCGGAAAATGTGATAATATGCCAGAGATTTGTGAGCCTCAGCCCCATGAGGATACTGTCGCAGAGCAGAGGTAATTATCTTTTTCGTCTCCTTCCCCTCCTTCCCAGATATCAATCTCATCGCGCAACGCAGCTAAGACAATTAATGTATGCAACCGTCGCTGTGCTTCCTGAAGATTCCCCACCGCCCTTAGCGCATCATAGCTATGAATTAAGGCGACAATATCATCAGGGTTAAGTGACAAAATCATCTCAAAGGCTCCTAAAGCCCCAACAGGATTCTCTCTCCCCATCTGCAATTGTCCCAAAACCAGCCAGTTAGCTGCGTTATCTGGTTGTAGGTTAGCCGCAGTTTCCAACGCAGTGATGGCTTTTTTACTGTCACCTTGACAAATTGCGATCGCCCCGCTGATATACTGTCCTATCCCTTCATTGTCCGACAATGGTAAGACACTCTGATAAACCTCGATCGCCTCAGCTTCCCTTCCCATTAGCTGCAAGAGTTTCCCCAATTTTAACAACACATCTATTAATTGAGGTTGCCGCTCAATGACTTGGCGATACTCCTCAACCGCCCGCTCCCAGTTACCCATTACTGACAGGAGATTGGCTAATTCCCAGCGTTTCTTCCAGCCCGAGGGATACTGCTCCACATACTGACTTAATGTGTTCAGCTTCTGCTCTTGTCTCGTTAGCTTTTCTTCTAAAATTAGGTGAACATTCAACTCCACCCCAGAGCAGTGGGTGACTGGTACCAAGCAGGAAAAATTGTTTCCAGACATATTGCGCTTACTTGATAATTAAGAGAACAATCAAAGCGCCCCTTTTGTTGGGGGAATGGAGCTATTTTTTGGTAAATCGTGATTATTTCATCTGAGTGCAAGCTTTCCACCCCGGGAGAGCCCTTTTTGTCCGGTGACTCGGAGGAATTTAACAGAGCATCATCCAACCCTGACAAATACTTTGTCAAACGCTTTTGCAGAATTTTTCGCGCTTGTGAAATACGTTTGCGAAGGTTTTCGTAGGATACACCTAGCTTTTGTACTATTTCCAGATATGATTTTTCCGCAATGAAGTGTAGGATAAAAGGTTCGCGCAGTTTGGGCGGCAAATCCTCAATAGCGCGTTGGATTATCATTGCTAATTCGCAGTGTAAAGCGACAGTTTCAGGACTATGGGAGAGAGAAACCAGTCCCTCCTCCCCTTTTTCAATTATTACTTCCAAACTCTCAACCCGATCGCCCAACCTCTTATTTTCTCGATGTATATCCATACAAAGGTTATAAGTCAGTCGGGTCAACCAAGCTTTAAAGTTAGTGATGACACCAGTAGAATCTTGACTTTTCTCAAAGGCTTTGAGCATCGCTCGACTGAGTACCTCTTCGGCATTAGTCGCGTTTCCGTCCATCCACTTCAAACAGCAACGGTAAAGATAATCTCGGTGCTGGTTCCATTGTTGCCAAAAATTTGTGCTTGTATCTGACGAGCGATCCGACTGCTTTGAAATGCTAGATAATTGAGAACCTAATTTCATTTCTAATGCCTAAACTCTGGCTGTAAGTTTCAAGTAATCTTGGAGGTTGTGGTTGACAGTCACACCGCGATCGTTCTATCAAAGCTGCTGAACACCAGGGTCTAGGAAAATACCCTACCTAAATATTAGTAATACTTACCCAAATTTTACACTCAAATTGACTGGTAAATAGGCGTGAGTCAACCGTATTGTGCAACCAAATGTAAAATCATACAAACTCTTGCTGTTGCTTTTTTTAATGAATTTTGCCTGCAAGCCATACCTGTAGAACCCATCCAATATGTAGTTTGCTAGTAACTCAAGTACGAATGCCGATGCGAATTGCATCTCCATCTTGGCATTTCGTACTTGATTTACCTGCTGCCAGCTACGGCTCTCTGCCCTGATTCAACAATCCGTACTCTGGATTGGTGAGAAATCAAGAAAAAGAACAAACCGCCCAGGCTTTTAATCCTAATGCGCGCGCATCTGTGGAGCGCTGGACTGCATTACATTTTCGACTCGGAAATCACCGGCATTATATTTTCGACTTGGAAATCACCGGGATTTTCGTTGATAACCTGGTTAACTGTATCGCGCAATATTTTTTCTAGCACGTCAATAAATGAACCAGTTGCAGTTTCTGTGACCCAGGGGTCCATCACTACAGAACGCAGAACGGTGATGGGCATGTCTGATGAGCCATCTACTCCCAAACGTTGTTTGTAGGTTTTGATGAATTCTGTCCCGTAGGACTTTTCGTAGAAATCCGTCGTGCTCACAATCAGATCGTAAGCAGAGATATCAGTCTCCGGTTCGATGCTCAGCTTCTCGTAAATTGTTTGGTTGAGTTTGTTTGCCTTCTCTAAATTGTTGTTGACTTTGCCCGATGGAGTCTTGAAGTTGAAAGCATAGACCAAGATATTTTGGTCGGGTCCAATTTCTTTCAGGAGGGCCATTGCGTCTGGGTTATTTTGGATCTCCTCATTAGTTTTGCCATCAATCAAATCCCCAACTTGTTGTTCGGTAACATCGTCTGGGAGAGCGGATAGAGGAACTACGATAAAACGATCTTCGGGCTTGTTCATGCACATTAGCCGTGCGTAAAGCTTGTCACAACTGTACAAAGCCTGACCCAAGAGTTTGCCGTAGCCGCTTTTTGTTGGTCGAATTACTCGATGGCTCAAATATACTGAAGCACAAGCAGCCCCGGGTTTAGAACCCTCTATACCGTAAATACCTGTTGTTGGTTCAGCATCGCCGTGAAATATATAAGGCGCAGCAAAGGTAACTAGAGAGCGCATGGCTGAATTGCGGTAGCAAAGTGCTCCTGCCGGATACGGGATGTAACCTGCTTTGTGAGGATCGACGGTGATAGAATCAGTCTCGCCGAGCGCTTCAAATTGGGTGGTTACGTAGGCACTTAACGGTGAAATTGGTGGGGGAGCGGAGCGAAAGAGTAGGGGTTCGATTTCAAAGTCATCGCGCAATATAGATGCAAAATAGCCTCCCCAAGCTGCATCAGCATGAACTGTAAATTCTAAACCTTGTTTGCGATATTCGTCCCGCAGATTGAGAATCTCCCGCAGCGGGTCAACTGCACCTTCTTCAGTGCTTCCCATCACCGCCACTACTGTGTACACGGGTATTTTTTCTGCCAAGCATGTATCGAGATGATCGCGGAGAGCATCTATCTTCATTCGACCGTTCGCATCCACATGAACGTCTTTCATGTGGGACGCTCCCATGCCTAGCAGTGCTGCTGCTTTGGGGAAAGAGTAGTGCTTGCTGCCCGGTACAAAAAACCAAGGTTCTGGCACATCGCTCAGGAAATTTTTGGCAAACTTTTGTATTCCCAAATCTTGCAGCGAATATTTTGACACAGCATCTGAGAGGACAGTCGAATCGATACCATACTCCGATTTGAGACGGGCGGGCAATCCTAGAATGTCATCGGCTTTGAGGTTGAGCAGTTCCCAAACAGTTAGTTCAATTAAAGGCTTCACCACCAAAATACCGCCGCCGTAAACAGAAACCTCGATATTTTTTGCTTCTTCCAAGTCGTTGATTACAGCTTGTTGCAAAGCAATGGGATAGAACTTGAGATTTCTAGCTGACCATAGAGCCTCTATATTGGCAACTGTACCCCCACAAGTTATGTGTCCCCAGGGAGCAATCTCTTCCTCATTTTCCGGGATTTTGTATCCCAGCATGAGGCACAAATCGTTACCGACGATAATTTCCAGGTATGTCGTTGCTGTTGATGCTTCAAATGCTACGTTATTGGGGTTGTAGAGCATCGCCGCGAAGTAACCAACCACGCTCGGCAGTGTCAAATCCCAGTCCATGTGCCCTTGATAGCGCATGCTGAAGAAAGGAACTGAATTTTTAAGAAACTCTAGCAATGAGTGATAGCCCTCATTGAAATTCTCCATTGCCTGTAAATATTCTGGAGACTGCTTAATTTCCTCTGTAATGTGCTCGGGATCTTCTGGGTGATAATTCTTTCTCCACTCAGCCTGGTCGCGAATTGCTTCTACAATTAAAGTCTCCAGCACGTCAGCATTTTCTCCCTTTGGCCCCATAAACCAGGCTTCAAGGGAGCGCGTTCCTGACGTGCTGTCCAGTTTGGGAAGGTTGGAAGAACGGGAAAGTTCTTGCAGGTTGCGGCGGGCTTTTTCAAAGCCTTGACTTTGAGTGTCTCTTGGAGTATTCATCAAACAATAATTCCTGTGTTGTTAGGTTCGCGCCATAAATCATGCTGTTGTTTCTCTATTGGTACAGTACCGATAGAGAGTTTTGAACGAGAGCGGCTGTTAACACCAATAGTTGCGCTCATTCAAGCCTGTCACTGAGGCAAAATCTTTGCTAGTTGCATTTCATTTGGTTTTAATCGCATTTAGTCCCGACGGAAGTTTAACTTCAGTCGATACATTTTCCTGCGTGTCAATAGAGCCACAAAAACCAAAGGTTCGGTAGTTTGCTCGGCCTGACTTGTTTTATCCGCTTGTACGGTATTAAAATACCTGTATAGCAGTATAAGTAATAAATTTTACGTTTGTCAAGTTAAAAGTTCGCTGCGGATATCATATGTAGCCAATACAAATGATTTATGCAAGTTTTGCAGCAACTCTCATTTGCAGGAACCTTGGAATCGATTAGGTAAAGGCTCTTAACACTTCTGCGCTACCAACAGGCTTCAATTTTTATGTGCAACTGATATATTGCCTTTCGCGCGCCTGCACCATCTCGAATGCTGTTGAGGGGAGGGTAGTGCCCTGAAGGAAAGGATCGGAGTAAGCTATAATTAGAGAAGTGTTTCCCATAGCGTGATATGACATTAGAAATTAGTTGCCCTAATTGTTG
>NZ_JAEQCI010000211.1:0-5204 GCF_020738565.1 Microcoleus sp. PH2017_12_PCY_D_A
GCCCAGTGGTGCATCTCCTGGGGCGATATCTATTGACCCTTGGGATAATTATGCTTACGTCGCGGACTCAGGGCGGGGTAGCATTTATGTCCTGGATGTCAATCCTGACTCGCCAAGCTATAACGAAGTTGTTCGGACTATCTCAGTTAATGCTACGTCAGGACTGCGCCAGATTGCGGTTAGCAGTGACGGGCGCAAGCTGTTTGCGACTGCGGCTGATGGTTATATTTACGCTGTGAATATTGACCCTGAAGACAAACCGACGGTTCCGAATTCTAATCCCCGGAAGTGGGGGGAGCAAATTGGAAAGGTTTTGACTACTACAGGGGCTTGGGGGTTGGCTGCAACTCCTGACCCGCTGAAAATGGTTTTTACTAATGGTAACCCGAACACAGACGGCAGCGGTTTTGGGGTGCTGACGCTGACTAATAATACCAATGTCTTTGAGGTGAATGAGGGAGTGGCTGTCACGGTGACGGCTGATGGAAAGTATGCGTTTGTGGCGGGTCGTAACAGTAAAAAAATCATTGAAGTTGATGCCAATCCGCTGGCGGGGGGAAATATTGGGATTATTAAAGATCCGTTGGGGCCTAATCCGCAATTAGTTGCTGCTACTGAACCGGTGCCGGGAAGTTTAACTAATAATGTGGCTCTTTCGGGTGATGGGAAGTATCTGATTGGTTCTTATCCTACTCTTAGTGGTGGTGGAAGTGCTTATGTCTTTGATGTGGAGGAAATTATTAAGACTGTTGAAAATCCTGCTTATGCTTTGACAACGCGGGCTGTTGAGAAGTTTAATCCGAATATCATACCAAAAGGTGCTATTCCGGCTGTGATTGCGATCGGTGGTAATCCTTTGGGGTTGATTGCTGCTGCTCCCGATCCATGCTTTGAACTCATAAAAGAAATTGTAGCTCTTGGTAATGAGTTAAAAAAACGCTACGACGATTTGCGCTTAGACGATCAGGATCTTTATCATCGGCGTCGTGAAATCAGCAATCCTCCCGTCCCGCGAATTGTTCCCTTATCGGGTAGTAGGACTACTGTGACTGGCGATCCCGGTTCTTGGGACGGACATATATACCAGTACGATAAAGTGAAAGCCAGGTTGAAGGAATTGTTGGAGCAGTTTAAAAATGATGACGATTGTGATGATCGCGATGTGGATTACTACAACATGTTGAAAGGCTTTGCCCAAGCTGAGGAGTATAGTGAAAAAGAACCTCCTAAACAGCCAGATATCAAAAACAAAAGTAGCTTGCTGGCATGGGCAAATGAGCTTGGTGCACAGGTAAGAGACGGTGCTTTATGGGTAGGAGCGGGGGTAGCAGGAGTTGCTCTGATTACATTGGAAGTAATTGCGAGGCTTCTGGGATTAGAGTTACGTTTTAGACCTTGATAGACACTATTACTGATGACAAAACAGAACTGCTTGAAACTTAAATTATCTTGGAAAGACATTGAAAGCAGGATTTACTTGAGAGCTTTATCTTTACCAACTCTACCGTGGGCTGCTCCTTTTTTACCACTGGTGGGATTGCCAAATGCCCTACTAGAGCAACCGTGTATCTGGGAGTCAATTTATACCCAGGCTTTTATTGAGCATGAGACTCACAATCGCATGAGGGATTGGACAGGAAGTCCAGACGGGGAGCGGGGCGAACTGAGACGGCAGATAGTCACGAAGGCGTTGTCGCTGCTAGCACAGCAGATGGGACGGAATGTGGCAATTGATTTAGAGAAATGGGTCAGGTTTCACGAATGCTGTCCTGAAGCCGAAAGAGCGATGACAGAGTGGCAAATTACTCTTAGGTATGCCTATATTTCGCCAAAGTCCCGTCGTTATCCTCGAAAAGTTCCTCCACCCGCCGTCTTAGAGCCAATATTACCAGAGATTTCTGAACTGGTAGCTTTGGCTCGCAGAACCGAGATTAAGGACGCTTTGAAGCGTGTCGCTCCGCCCCCCCCATACGAGCAGATCCCCTACGAATATATGGAGCATTGTTATGAAGAGTTAATGCTATCTCAGGTAATCGATCGATCGCTGACGCTGAAAGCTTTGCAAACAATTGCCTCTAAACTCAACGACACGGAACTTTCAGAAGTGGCGATGTGGGCGGAGATTCAAGCTCGGACTATGAGTAGATATGGTAAACCAGAGAATCTGTGTGGAGATAAGTATTTGCAAGTTGAACTCCCCAGTTTTGATGTTCCATCATTACTTGATTTTTCTACTTTAGATGAGAGTGCTTGACGGAAGCCACCACGAGGATCGGACTGTGGATTAATGAGCGATACATACGATCGCCTTGCGAGCCTCTTTTGAAATGAATTTATGAAACTCAGTAAACTCCAGTGGAGAACCGGGGTATAATCAAAGGTGAGGAGTGAGAATTTGGAACTCAAAATTGAGAATAATTCTCAAATCTGACTTCGGAGTTGAGAATTCTGGAACTTTCAAGTGAAATTATGGTAGAACTCTCCTGTAAAAGCGAATACGCAATCTTGGCTTTGCTGGAACTGGCCGATGGCTACGATGAGGGCGAACCCCTCCAAATTCGCCAGATAGCTGCTCAGCAAAATATTCCCGATCGATATTTAGAACAGTTGCTGGCTACCATGAGACGCTGCGGGCTGATTCGCAGCCAGCGAGGAGCTAAAGGTGGTTACATCCTGGCGCGGGAACCGTGGAAAATAACACTCCTGGAAATTATCAACTGCCTTGAAGGCTCAGATTTCGATCGCTCCGAAAAAGACTCGCCTGCTCAAACTGTAGAAAGTGCGGTGATTTGGGAAGTTTGGCAAGAAGCGCGATCGATCGCCAACTCGGTGTTGCAAAAATATACGCTACAGGATCTGTGCGAAAAACGCAATGGCAGGCGGCAGCTCGAAATTATGTATTACATCTAGTTAAGCTGGCGCGCGTCTAATTTTCAAAATCCTGTTTTTTGAAACAATCAGTGCGGTGGGTGCCAGAGCACGCCCTAAAAGTTAAATCTCAATGCACAATAGCTTAATATTGCCCACTAGGAATTAACATTTACTTTCAACAACAAGCAGACAAAGATTATGCGTATTGCTGGCGACATTACAGAATTGGTGGGGCACACGCCCCTGGTGCAACTCAACCGCATTCCCCAAGCCGAAGGCTGCTTGGCTCGGATTGTGGTAAAACTCGAAGGCATGAATCCGGCAGCATCAGTAAAAGACCGGATTGGTGTCAATATGGTGAATCAAGCCGAGGCGGAAGGGCTGATTGCTCCCGGCAAAACGGTTTTAGTAGAACCGACTTCTGGCAATACCGGAATTGCTCTGGCTATGGTGGCGGCGGCTAAGGGCTACCAGTTGATTTTGACAATGCCGGATACGATGAGCACGGAACGCCGATCGATGTTACGGGCTTACGGAGCTCAACTAGAACTGACTCCCGGGATTGAAGGCATGAGCGGTTGCATTCGTCGCGCTCAAGAGATTGTAGACAAAACTCCGAACGCCTATATGTTGCAGCAGTTTCGGAATCCGGCCAACCCGGAGGTTCACCGTTCGACAACGGCTGAGGAAATTTGGGCAGATACCGACGGCGAGGTGGATTTCCTGATTTCTGGAGTCGGCACTGGCGGCACGATTACGGGTATTGCAGAGGTGATTAAGTCGCGGAAACCTGAGTTTAAGGCGATCGCCGTTGAGCCGGCAAACAGTCAGGTACTGTCGGGCGGAAAGCCCGGGCCTCACAAAATTCAAGGTATCGGTGCTGGTTTTGTGCCGCCTGTGCTGAATGTAAAGGCGATCGACGAAGTGGTAATTGTGACGGATGACGAGGCGATCGCCTACGGACGCCGCTTGGCCAGAGAAGAAGGACTTTTGTCCGGTATTTCCAGCGGTGCGGCACTGTGTGCGGCCTTGAAAGTCGGCAAGCGTCCCGAAAATGCAGGTAAATTGATTGTGATGATTCAGCCTAGCTTCGGCGAACGCTATCTCAGCACTCCCTTGTTCCAAGATCCAGAACTGAATCTGGCGGTGGCTGTCAACTAAACTAGCCTCCGGCCCGAGTTGCAGAAACTGAGGGCAGGGCGTACAGTGTACGCCCTGCTCGACTTTGTTGTTTGTATTCAGGAATGCAAGTTCTTTTTAACAGTTGTTTGTAGTAAGGACTTTAGTCCTTCTTAACTCAACTTTCCACAGAGAGGACTGAAGTCCTCACTACCAACTTTAAAAGCATCAATATTTTTATAAAATAGATTTATGGTAATTTGAAAACTTAGGTTTTTCACTTACATTTTTTGGCATTTATATCATGTAAATACCTAATATTGTAGCAAACAATGATATTTTTGTCAAGCACTTTTTCGCAAATCATCCAGATTTCAAGGAAATAATAGCGTGTCTTCCGTTACCAATCACTACAAAACCCTAAAAATTAGCCCAACAGCAACCCAAGCCGAGATTAAACAAGCATACCGCCGTTTAGTCAAAATATTTCATCCAGACAGCCAGAGTGCGACAGCCGGTCACGAAGAGATTGTCCGCCTCAATGCAGCCTATGAAATATTAGGAGATGCCCAGCAAAGACAATCTTACGATCGCCAAATCTCCCAGCCCAGCGAAGAACAATCACCCTACGCGCCAAACGTCACCCGCCAGCGACAACAAGCAGCGCGGGACGCCGACGAACACATGGAACAGTGGCTGATTAAAGTATATAAACCAGTCAATCGAATGCTAAACAGCATCTTGAAGCCGCTGAAAAAGGAAATAAACGAATTGTCAGCAGATCCGTTCGATGATGAACTGATCGAAAAGTTTCAAGCTTATATCGAAACCAGCCGCGACTTTCTTTCAAAAGCTAATGACTTTCTGAGGGTGATGCCCAATCCATCTAATGTAGCGGGAGTTGCGGCCCATCTTTACTACTGCATCAATCAAGTGGGAGATGGTATAGAAGAATTGCATTTATTTACCCTCAATTATGACGATCGCCATTTGCACACAGGTCAAGAACTGTTTAGAATTGCTGCTAGACTGCGGCGGGAAGCACAGGATGAATTAAAAGCAAGATAGAGGAGAGGGGGATCGGGTCCGATGGGGATCGGGTCCGATGGGGATCGGGGGCGAGAAACCGGGTTTCTTCGAGTTTTGTGTTTGAGCTCGATAAATCTCGGGAGAAACCCGGTTTCTGAAACCACTAATGACTAATGAGGGGCGAG
>NZ_JAEQCI010000031.1:0-60822 GCF_020738565.1 Microcoleus sp. PH2017_12_PCY_D_A
AAGCTTTGACTTTCCCAAGTTACACAAATTTGGTATTTTTGAACCAACACTCAATGGAACTGCTGCTCGCTCCAACCCTTAATTAATTTACGAATGATTGCGATCGCTATAGCAAGTAAGTCCCTACTTTAGGAGCCTACTTTAGGATAAGAATCTAGCCCGCCCTAGCCCGGCGGGTTTTTTATTATAGACAGTATGTAGACAACTTGTAGGCAGTTACCAAGCTCTAGAATATTGCTAGATGAGATTGCTTGTGGTGAAGTGACAAACGAGAGACACTGGAGGTAGGTAAACGAGTCACAGTAAGGGCTAAAAAGCACCTAAAATGGCTGCTTTGCTAGAGTCGTGATAGAAATCAGGTTAGGAAGAGCTGGAAGTATTGCTGCTGTCTAAATATTCCTGTTTTTGACAAATCTTGAATAAAGTCTTTTGCCCAATAGTTATTACTAACATCCGAAAAAGCTGTTTGAGCAACAGCAGGCGCGGGAGTCAGCATCGGCGCTGCGGTTCCGGCAACGGTTGCCAATGTTAATAGACCTCTTGCAAAAATAGGTAGAACGGGCTCTCCGGCCCATTCTACAAAATTTTTTTTCTTGTGGAACGGGCCGGAGAGCCCGTTCCAAAATTTGATTGAAAGGACTTTTGCAAGAGGTCTAATATAACAGATGTGCCGAATTTAATGCGTTGAAATACAGACATTTTTGATACTCCAATTTACACAAGTTTTTTATTGAGAAAAAAGCAAGCCTTTGTCCGGCTATTTATCGTTGATTGATTCTTGCCTAGCTTGCTCTTGCGCTCAGTGATGTCATCATTATTAAATGCTTTTATTTGTAGCGAGGGGAAGATACGGTCTTTTAAAATAAATATTTTGATGCGAGTTGGTCGCTTTTAAAATGCTTAAATTCCTTAAAATCCTTATGTTGCTTATCTTCCTTATCTACCAGGAACTTATAGGGGAATTGCCCAGAATCTCTATATGTATGGTCGCAGAATATCGCTTTTCAGGTAAGTGAAGAGGACGCACGGGTATCCAGAAACCTGGTTTTTTACCGCAACTGTGCGCTACGACGAAGTATTTTTGTAAAAAAACCCGGTTTCTTGATTAGCTGTGTATCCTAGACTGGACTGATAACCACTGACCAATAACCAATGACCTGTTTGACCAATAACTAATGACTAATGACTAATGACTAATGACTAATGACTGATGACTAATGACTAATAGCGAGTAGCGGTTCCCAACTTGTCACATCTTCAAATAAACATTGATAACCCGCTGCATTGGGATGGATACCGTCCGAAGTCAGACAAGAACGCCACCAAATATTACCGCGATCGATCCATTTATCAAAAATATCTAAATAGGGAATTTCCCGTTGCAAACAAGCTAATTTTGTTGCTTCTTTGTACCGATATTGGTCGGCGTGATTGTAGTACAAACAATCTTGAAAAGGCATTTTGGTTTCATCCACCGGCACCATCCCAACAAATATCACCGGACAAAGTTGTTGCGATAGGTTTAACAAATTATCCAAAACAGTTTTAAAATGTTCAAAATCGGTATAACTGCGCCCGGTAGGCGATTGCACTCTCGCTGAATCGTTGAGGCCTACGGAAAGAATAATCGCATCGGGGACGCGGTTTCTGAGCTCGCCCCGGTGCCGAAACTCGTTTTCGAGGCGCTGGGCGACTTGATAGGTGCGATCGCCCCGAACGCCCAAATTGTATAAAACGTGTCCTGCACTCTCCGTTAACATCCACTGGCGCCGCAATCTTTCCACCCAACCCCCGCCTACACCGTCGCCGAAACCGTAGATTAAGCTGTCACCGAAAGCAACCAATTTGAGAGGATGAGAATTTACCCGATGCAAGTGACCAAAGGAATAGGCTGTTGTTGCCTGCATAAGCAATGATACTCAGTTAGTAATTTTGAATCTTCGCATACTAGACTAGAATGTAACATTAGATAAAGTAGGTAATCTCATGGTAAAGCGTCCCACCTTCGATTCAACTCAGCTAACCCGTCGGGCGGAAGAGTTAATCGCTGCTGCATCCAACCGCTATCGAATTACGGTGCAGGTAGCGAACCGCGCCAAACGCCGCCGCTATGAAGATTTTGAGAATATGGACGACCATCAAATGATGAAACCTGTAATGCGGGCGATATTTGAGATGTCGGACGAACTCACTCAGCCGGAAATTATCGGAGATATTTAGACTTGGGGAGTTTTGAGTTTTGAGCGGTGAATTGCGAGCAATTTTTGTTAACTTAAAACTCAAAACTTTCTCAAATTTGACTGTGCGCTTGAGCGATAAAGTCGGTTTATTTTATATAGGCAAGGCAGCTAGAAATATATAGCCTTTCGAGCGTAACAGTGCGGTGCTCGTAGGGCATGGGCATAGGCCAAACCGGGCATTGGGCATAGGCCCGCGCAGGGCATACCTCACTTATTTGAGAACCGCTATATACGCAAGCGATCGGGACAGCACTCCTAAGAAACTATTTTTACCAAAGCGGGATGCTCCAAACCAAGTTGATTTTCGTAAATCATTAAATAGGAGATCTGCTGGCAAGTAAGTTTATGAAATTATTCTATTTTTGAAATAGTCAAAACTGTGAAAAAGAAATTCAAGCTAGGCTTCAGTTTTCTGTTAGTTACTTTGAGTGTGGCGATTTTCACGCTTTTGAGTGGGGTATTGGAATCGGGCAAATTAAGTGTGTCGGCTTTGGAACCTTCGCTGCTGCGTGGTTCTGGGTCTAGAGGACTGGTTGCTCAACAATCGGCGCCACAGCAATTGAGGGCGCAAGATGCGTGGAAATTTGTGTATGAAAAATTGCCGGATTTGCCGATCGAGAATAACTACATTTCTAAGGAAACGGGCAAAGTCGATCCCAACAATACTTTAGTCGGGCGCTTGATTCGATATCACGTGTTTGTCAAAGGAAGGCCGCCGAATTACCGTTTTGATTGGAAGCTGAGTTTAGCCGACTATCTGGGGGCGACTCCCGATTATTTGGTGGAAGGCGTGTATCCGGGAAAAGACGTTTTGCGAGAAAATCCGATGGAACGCGATCGCGCTGCTATTCAAAGTTTAAATAGAAAACAGCGGGATGCTTTGGTTCAAGCTTTGGTTGATGTTTTTACCGAGAATTCCGGGCGCGGGCGCACACCGGCGGCGGGGACAAAACCACAAGGGCGCGAGACTTCCCCGGAAATACCGCAGACTGGTCTTTAGTGCGGACTTCAGTCCGCAACCGAAGAGCGGACTGAAGTCCGCACTACGAACCGTTGACTTCAGTCCGCAACCGAAGAGCGGACTGAAGTCCGCACTACGAACCGTTGTTCTTATGATAATCAACCGGACATGATATAAGTCCTAAAATCACCCAATCAATCAATCAATCTAAAATCCAAAATCCAAAATCTAAAATCGATCGATGGAACGTGTAATTAAGACGGGTGTTGGCTGGCGTTTGGGATGGAACCCAGAGGCGAAGGAGTTTCAGGGTTTGGTGGCTGGGGAGGGTTGGGCGATCGAACTTACGGAGGCTGAGTTAAACGATTTTTGCCGATTGTTGGGAAAATTAGCCGCCACCATGAGTCAAATGGCCTCTGAGTTAATGGACGAGGAAAAAATCGCCGTTGAAGCCGAAAGCGACTTGCTGTGGGTGCAGTTAGAAGGCTATCCCGAAGCTTACAGCGTGCAGTTGATCTTGAATGCTGGCCGTCGCTGCGAGGGTTTTTGGCCGGCGGCTGCGACGCCCGGTTTGGTGCAGGCGGCAAAAGTTTTAAAAGTTTTTTGACTTTTTCAGGAATTCTATGCTAAGCTGTTAAAGCTGTCGGGGCGTAGCGCAGCTTGGTAGCGCACCACTTTGGGGTAGTGGGGGTCGCACGTTCAAATCGTGTCGCTCCGATTCACAAAACCTTCTCTCTGAGGAGGTTTTGTCGTTTCTACGGTTATTTGAGTCAGATGTGACAAGCCCTGACAAGGATTGCGATAAAACAGCGATATCAGTCAGAGTCAGGGTTTCAGCTTTGTGGCTGACTAAATTAAATTTTGCTTTAAAGGAAGAATCGGTGTCTGGGACTGTAAGAATTGAGGTTTTTCGCGATCGCCTCCGACTCGCCTGGTCGTGGCATGGCAAGCGTTTCTGGCTCTATATCGGACTGCCAGAATCGAACATCAACCGCAAAACTGCCGAAATCAAAGCCCGTCAGATCGAACTTGACATCGCTAGCAACAATTTTGATGAAACCCTGACAAAGTACAAACCTCAAAAACAAAGCTCGATCGCTGTCACTGAACTGTTCGATCGCTTCAAAGCCTACAAACAGCGCAATCTCAGTCCCAAAACACTCACTAAATACACTGGGTTACAAAAACATATCTTTGATTTTTTCGGAAACAAATTTGTTTCTGGTGTTTCTGAAACAACAGCAGAAAAGTTCAAGAATTGGCTGGGCGATCGGCTCGAACCCGTGACTGTGCGGGAAAGAATCGCGATGATGCAGGCTTGCTGGGCTTGGGGAATCAAGAAAAAATTGCTGCCGATCGGCTCCGAAAATCCGTGGCTAGACATCAAAGTATGTCTGCCACCCCGCCAACAACCGCAGCCGTTTACTGCCGAAGAAATTGGCAAAATAATGCGTGAATTCCGCTCGCAGCCTGAGATACAGCACTATGCTGATTATGTAGAATTCAAGTTTGGCGTCGGCTTGCGGACTGGTGAGGCAGCAGCATTGCTTTGGCGGCACTGTTCGGCTGACTGCTCGAAGATTTGGATCGGCGAGAGCGCCAGCGATGAAAAATCTCGCAAGGGAGACAAGCGGAACAAAGCCCGATCGGTGGCTTTAACACCTCGATTGCAACAAATGCTGGTTGCTCGGCGATCGCCCGAAACTGCGCCACAATCGCCAATTTTTACCAGTGTAGAAGGCAGTTTGATAGATGCCAAAAACTTCAACAACCGATACTGGAAGCCAACTC
Source organism: Microcoleus sp. PH2017_12_PCY_D_A (assembly GCF_020738565.1). Classification (NCBI taxonomy): domain Bacteria; kingdom Bacillati; phylum Cyanobacteriota; class Cyanophyceae; order Oscillatoriales; family Microcoleaceae; genus Microcoleus; species Microcoleus sp. PH2017_12_PCY_D_A. The sequence continues at coordinate 4,993 of NZ_JAEQCI010000031.1, forward strand.
TAGCCAAACTAGGCATAGAGTATCGCCGACCTTACACCACCAGGCATACGCTAATCAGCCACGCGCTCGATCGAGGCATGAACCCAGCAGAACTGGCGCAAATCACAGGACACAATCTCCGGACGATGTACGAGAACTACGTCGGAGCTGTCAGACCGCCGCAGTTGCCCGACCTTTTTTCTGTCGCGGCTGATTCTCCGGCAGAGAATCCAGATACTGCTGGATGAATTTTTCGTGGTCGGGATGTTCGATCGACCCCCCGCACATCACTAGATTTTTGATAAGGTCGGCATTGTAAACTACCTTACCGCTGGGATTTCGCCCCCAGTGAATGCCTTCCAAAAGCCGCTGCTGCTGCCTGTACCTTATCAACGTTCTCTTAGAGCAATTCAGAATTTCCTCGGCGGTTTTGGAATCGCAAAAATTAGTCATTTTTAAGCAAATCCTTGATGATATTGTCCTTAACCATTTGCATTCGTAAAAGCTCCAACAGCATAAACCGTGCTTCTTCGAGCGAATTAATCTGTTTGAGTTGCTGGCAATAAACCTGAAGCTTAAATTGCTGTTCGATCGTTAGTTCTATTGGTTTCATGATTTTGGTGATTGGTGAATTTCAATTAGCTTCTTAATTCGATCGCGCACTAGCTCTGATTCCCCAGCAAGCCAATTTTTGATAATTTCAAGGTTGTATTTTTGACCTGGTGCATCCCAACCGAATATTTGAACTATCAAGCTCTGCAACTGATCGGGATACTGCTCTTCCCAGAAAATCAGGGCAATGTCTCGGAGTTTCTGAGCGTCGTCAGGATCGATCGGCGACTTCACCAATTTCTTAAATGCTTCTTGCTCGGTCGGCGACAGCGCGCCCCACACCCGCTCTCTATCGGCTTTTCCTAAGTCGCAAACCTCGCGAAGTACATCCTGTATGTGTTTCGCGGTTTCTCGGTCGTCAGAGCCGATTGCCGATCGGATGAACTCTACTAGCTCTGTTTCAATGCGCTCTACCTCCGGATCTACCTCCGGATCTACCTGATCTACCTCATTTTTTTGAGGTGGTGTATTTTCAAACCCTTGCTGCGATTGACTTGGATCTACCTGATCTACCTGATCTACCTTTACCCCCAAACTATTCTTCACGGCATCAGATATTTTTGCTTGTTCGGTTGATGTCTTCTTCAACCGAACAAGTTCATTGTCTTTAACTAAAAAAGTTTTTTCTTGACTTTTAGGTAGATCAGGTGGTGACACCTGCTGACCTTGGTTCTGAACGCCAGACAGTGCAAGGGATTTCATAGGATCTACCTTCGGATCTACCTCACGATCTATAGGTAGATCAGGTTGTGATAAAGGTAGATCCGGAGGCTCTGGAGACCAAACTCGCACCCTTTTATCGCCCATTACCCGAACACCCTTGCTCCATCCCATGACTTTTAGGATTGAAGCCACCCGCATTTGGTGCGCTCGATCTTGGCGATCGAGGTCAATTTGCAAATGGTCGAGGATGTCAGACACCCGAATCCACTGGCGATTCTCAATGAAGGTTGATATGGACTCTTCCCACGGATCGGACGTGCGGAATTCAGCAGCGATCGCCTCGGCAACGAGTTCTTCATCGTCGTTCAAAAAGCAGAGTTCCCCTGATTTATGAGCAGCCAGTGCTGCTGCCCAAATTGCATCGCGTTCCTTCTCAAGCCGGACAGTATCGATCTTCTTCCTAACGGGAATGATCCAGAACCGCCGTGCACCCGTTGGATCTACTAAAAACTCATCTTGATTTGTGGTCGCCACGATGATGCTGGGGCGCGGTAAATCTTGAATATCCCGGCAATAGGGCGGACGAACCAGATCTGTTTTAGTAGTTACAAAAGCTTTCGCAGCACTGGCATCTTTTCTGCCAAAGATGCGCTCAAGCTCCGACCATTCGATGAACCACGATCGGTGAAGCTTCAATCGCTCGTCTTTTTCGGATGCCGAACCCATTGAATCGTCAAAATAATCCCCTGCCAGAATCCGAAAAAAGGTAGATTTTCTGTACCCTTGCCTGCCCTGTAAAATTAAGGCTGTATCTACTTTGCAGCCGGGATTCAAAGCTCGGGTGACTGCTGCAATTAAAGTTTTTCGGACGAATGTAGTGTAAATTTCTCCGCTTACCCCGAAGTAAGTTTCGCAGATGCGATCGAGGATTGAAGTATCTGTTACAACTGGTAGCGATCGCAAATACTCAACAACTGGTGAATATTCGTTTTGCTCGGCAACTTCTGCGATGATATCTTGGATATCTTCTCTGCCGGATTTAAGCAGCACGTTGTGCCTGATTGCGAGCTGAAGTTTTGCCCGATCGAGCGATACAGGTTTGCCGTCAACCTCAATTTTCTTTGATAATTTGTTGAGCCTGATTCGATTGCCAAAAGTTTTGACAACTTTGTTATAATCTTGAATAAGCTTGTCGTCTGATTCAAGGAGTTGTTTGTTTGAGCGAACCGATTTTTCTGTTGCGGGAGAGTCGGTTGATGCGTGAGTTTTTGCAGTAGTAGGATTGGTCTGTTTCCAGTACCAGATTTTGATGCAAGTTTCCACTGCGACCGGGGAAAGATTGTGAGAAATGCTGGAAACTTGAGGTTTTGATGATGCCGATAGCCAAATTGTCTCCCATTCTTTCTCGCTCCAACCACCACCAGTGGCACAGCGACGGCAGGCATCAGTGAATAATGTGTAAGCTCCATCGCTGGTTATTTGTCCGAGTCGATCGAACTCGGCAGCCGTTCCAATTAGATCGCGAGCCAGCGCTGCCATTGTTGTGTTTCGCAGGGCAGAAACACCGTTCAGCGCTTCTCTGGATTTTCGAGATAAGCCAACTTCAAGCGGCACTGCCATCGGCACCGGAATTTTAATATGAGCCCAAGTTTGTTTTTTGTCGAATGGTTCTGGTTCTTCGAGCGAGTCTGAGTGTGGTTGAACCAAAGCTAGAAGTCGATCGCTCAAATCTCCGCAGTTATAAAGAATTCCCGAGTCCTGCAAAATCTCAGATTTCACGGGGTCGCGCCCCGGCTTGACGTGCCAGCCCCCAGCGAGCCGAAATACCCGGCTAGGGTTTTTGTTGCTTTTGTCCGCCCCCATTACCGCAATTAGCAATTCTTGGAGTTCGCGCCACTGTTCGGGGGCGATCGGCTCGTCGAAAACCCAGTACGGCTGCATGGATTTGTCCCCGCTGTAAACAGTAAAAGTGGGTTCGACAAATCCCAGCATTTCCCACTTTAAAGATTGTTCTTCGATCGGGATGTCATCCCACTCGCAAAAAATAGCGCAGCACTGGTTGATTTCGCCGTCGCTATGCCCTCCGCTATTACCGTTTACCACCACGTAAACTCCGCGACCGTCGTTTTGGTGGCGTTCTATTTCGTTCCAGTTGAGATTAGAAAGTTTGCGCCCTTTGTCGCCATCTTTGCGCGGATCTGAACTGTGGTAGAAAAATCTGAGAAATACGCCCTCGCTGCGATTGTAGCCGAGGTATCGCAGATGGGTTGTTGCTTGTTCGCGATCGGTTTTAATCATTTTTACTTGATTCCTGAAAAACTACAAAGTTACGATCGCCATTATGAAAAATATGAGTATCAAAATTAATTGAAAGCACAAATCTTTCGTAATCACATTCCCTGACTTTTTTAAGCCACAATTTTTGATTTGCATCCCAATTAAAACCAGCCTCTTTTGCTAGATTGCGATTGTCGTAGCTGACAATTGCTTTTAGTTCTAAAGTTGGCGATTGCGATCGTACAATCGCTTCTTCTAATCTGGTTTCAAAATCTGGGCAACGATTGAAACATTCGACTAATAACCTCACATCATCACCAGCTCGGTGTGCTGTACCAATTCCAATTCCCAACCATAAAGCTAGTTCAACTAGGGTAAAACGCTCTTTGTGGTAGCCCCAGTCGAAATCCTTCATCGCGCAAATCCACGGCAGATTTACTTCCCAATAATTTCCATCGAATTCAGCATTAAATGCAACAGCATAATTCGATCGAATTGCTAGTCTGTTAAAACCGTCGGGATTTCGATTACCTAATGCCGAAAGTTCTGGCGAAATTCCATTAATTAATTGTGCTGCATTTTTAGCGATTGGCAACAATGTTGAAAGTGAGGCAATCGCACCTTTGGGATTTACGGAATACAAAGTCGCAGCCATTTCGCAGACTTCAGAATCTTCGCTCAATCCAGTTGTTTCAGTGTCAACTATCAGTAGTTTCATTTGCCTGTAATCTCCCAATTTTCTTTTTGAGTGATTTGATTTCGCAATTTATTTGATCGCGAGACTCTTCTAATTCCCGGAGTTTTGCTTCCAATCGAATTATTTCATCGCTGTACGTTTTCCCGCAGCATTCGACGCACAAGCCACCAGTTAGCAAGCCAAACCTGCGCTTGCCGTCTTTATGAAAGTTAGTTTTACACCAACCTTCTCTTGCAAATTCCTTGAGCCGGTACAAATTTGGTTTACCACCGCAAGATTTTTGCTTTTCAATTACTCTGGTTTTTGCCAACTTTTCAAGGTTTGTGTAAATCCAGTCGTACTTGAAATTGGGAAACTTTTCCCAAATCTCTAATGCAGTAGCGAATTCACTTGTAAGAGATGCTAGCAATTGATTTTCGATCGATACTGCAACTAAGCCAGCACCTTTTTTCTGTAGCTGGGCAAATACGACTTTCACTTTATCCAAAGTCCAACCGCAGCGATCGGCAGCAGCGGAGCGCCAGTGACACCCAATGCCTTCTGATTGCAGCAATGCAAAAACGGATGCTAGCTTTGTTTCTTCTTCGCTCCATTCGACAGATTTACTGGCAGTCTTTTTACCCAAATCAGAAATATCTGTGTCTTCAGGTACAGTGATTTTTGGATAAATCCTTGCACAATCAGCACACATCCCGTTCTGCAATTCTCTGAATTTTGCAGTGCCAGTCCTTTTGATACAGGAATTGCAATATCCTGTTGTTCTTTTCATTTTTTTGGATTCTCAACTAAATCGAACATTTTTTTTAACGCTTCCTCGATTACCTCAGATGCAGGTTTTCTCGTTTTGCAGCAAAAATACGTAATTGCGTGTCGATTTCTCTCGCATTATTGACTTTCTCAGTTTGCTCATTTCGTTTCTGGTCATTTTTGATACTCCGTACTGGATTTTTTGTCATGGTTTTGAACGAGTTGCAGCAATTCGGCGATCGGAATCCGCTTGGTTTTCCCGCGCTTGAATGTGCAGGAAAACTGCACCTATACAGAAAACTAAGGGCTGCGACGGCGGTTTTGCGTTCGGGATTCCGATTTTGGGTGATTTTGCTGAGAAGGCTGCGAGAATGGTGTTGGCGATCGAGTTCGAGGCTCAGTTCGACCTCGATCGCTGATTGTTTAGCTAATTTACGAATTGCGTATTGCGCTAACCGTAATTCTATTATATTATGGTAATAGTCGAAAAAAAACAACAGGGAGCCTTAAGTCCCGTGGATCTTCGTAAAAAATTGGGTTTAACCCAAAAGCAGGTAGCGGAGCTTTTGGGCATTCGTGAAGCAACTCTTAGTAACTGGGAAACTGGTAAGGTTCCCCATATTCCACCTTCTAAAATCAAACGGATGATGGAGGTATATCAATGTGACATAGATATACTCATAGACGCTTTTGAGGGTAACAGGGTAGTTTCTCGCTAGTCGTTATTGGTAGGTTGACGTAAATCCAACCTACGGTTACATTTAATTAAAACTTACGCTTTGCGTATTGCGTAATTAGCAATAAGGCGCTATCTTAATTTCATAACCAAAAACCACAGCCCAAAACCCTGAGAACTAGCAGCCTCAGTAATCAACGATCTGCTAGGGCTGTGATGTTGGCGAGTGTCGTTCAAGAATCGAGCTTTTTTCATGACCAAACACAACACTGCTTCATCAGGAAGTGCAGAATTTTTTTGTCAAAATTCGCAAATAGTAGACTTTCTGAGACTTCCATCAGTACCGTTTAACAATCGAGCTTCTTTGCCTAACGAATGCGGTGTCTACTTTGTTATTGACTCAAATAACGTGCTTCAGTACATAGGTTATTCTAATTCGATAAGAACTCGGTTAACGGATCGAAATCATCGTTTGCTGTCGCTGAAGCTAAATTATCTAGGCTTCAGAGTTGCTTATTTCTTGTTGACGAACAAGACTTTAGCTCGCGCCTACGAGATTATCCTAATCGATTTTTACAAGCCTCCTCTGAATTTAGTGCGTTATACCCGTTTGCTAAAACGCAGTTTTTTGCTTTTAGACAGCGAGTTCGATCCCGAAATCGCCTCAAAGCTGACTTTGAAAAGATTTCTAACCCTGTCTTTAGAATCTTGGGAAAGATTGGAAAATTTAGCAACCAAATTAGGTTTTGACTCTATCGAAAACTTCCTAGAGAATCTTAGCTTGAAAGACTGAACATCGGCTACTCCTAACACAGTTCTGGACTTTCACCCAATGCCCACAAGAAGACAACTAACGGGCTCTAGATACGCAGTACAAACTTCTACCAAAAAAACGGGTTAACAGATTTGTTTGACGTTATTGTCGCAAAAACCCGGTTTTTAATTACTGTCAACAGTCAACATTTTTAAAGATGGTCAAACACAACATTGCTTCATCAGAAAGTGCAGAACTTTCTTGTCAAAAAATTGCTGCAAGTGCAGAAAAATTGAGACACAGAAAGGTTACACGATCGATCAATTTAGACGTCGTTCTTTGGATAGAACTGAAATATATCGCCCTCGACAGCGGTTACGGAACAATTGAGATTTTCTTGAAGGAAATGGCGTTGGATTCGCTGGGTGCAGTTGAGGAAGCAAGAACCGGAAATTACGCTCTTACCAGGAACTAAAAATGGCTAAACTACCGACAACGTTTCAGACCTTGGATTTGACAGGATTTGAGTTCGATCGCGCCTACCAATATGCAGGCATCACCCGCTCCATGGTAGATTTTGCTTGCGCTGTACTTCAGAAAAACCGAATTGGGATTGCAGTTCGCAGTGTTAACGCAGCCCTCAAGGAAATCTACGGCATCGGAGGCAGTACGGATATTATCTGCAAGCTGCTGAAAGAGTGGCGGGCTGACAATCTGTCGTCGGTGAAGGCTCGATCGGAGAAGGATTTGGCATCAGCATTAATCGAAACTGCTGATGACGGTTTGCTGGAAGAAGGCGATATTCCTGAAGAATATCTGGCAGTTTCTCGGCAAATGGCGATCGCTGGCTATCGGCTGGCTTATCAAAAAGCTGATACTAGCGTGTCGGGCGATCGCATGAAATCTCTGGCTACTGAAAATGAAATCATGCGCCAGCAGCTCAAGGATTTTCCTCAATTGCAGATGGAAATAGGGTTCTATAAGTCAGAATACGATCGGCAACGATCGGAACTTAAAGAAGCTTACATGAATCTGAACAAACAGCAGCTAGCAGATTCTGAACAGTTTCGAGGGCAGCTAGATTTGCTGCAAGCAGAGCGCAACGAATTAGAAGCTAAATTGGCAATTTCTGAAAAGCGTTTGGCGGAAGTTGCTGTCAATGAAGCTGCGTCGCGCGATCGACTGAATGAAATTGCCAGAATCAACGGACAACTTGAAGCGCGAGAGCGGGAGATATCATCGCTGCACTCTCAGGCTCAGAACCTGCAAGCTGCTGTGGGTGAGAAGCAAGTTGTCGAAGCTCAATTGGAACAGGTTCGATCGCAACTAAAGTCTGCCAATGAAACCATTACTCGTTTGCAAACCCAACAAAAATCTACGGGGTCTTTAGAGGTTGATGTTGACGTGAGTTCTATCATGCTGGAAAACGAAACGCTCCAAGGCGACTTGAACGAAGCCACAAAAGAGATCGAGGAATTGAAAGCTAAACTTGCGGAATTTGAAGAGTTTCAAACTAAAGGCAAAAAGAAAGCTACTGCTTCGCTTTAAAGTAGAGACCATTCCACCCAGAATTTTATGAAACTCAATCAAACTAAGCAATGCAAAACTTGTCCGTGGAAAATATCAACAACAGTGACTGATATTCCCAATTACAGCCTTGAACAACATATAAACTTGAGTAACACGATCGCCGATGATACTGGCAATCTGTGTGGAATCAACCGACCACTTGTGGTTATGGGTTGTCATCATTCAACGGTCGGCAAAGAGTACGAGTGCATCGGTTGGCTGCACAACCAGCTAGGCAACGGCAACAACATTCCGCTTCGGCTGCGAATGATGTGCTGCGAAAATGCCAACGAGATTGAAATTGACGGCAAGCAGAAACACAGTTTCTCTGATACTTTCCAGTAACAAGAAACAAAAACAAGAAACGTAACTCAGTAACAAAAACGAACAGCGTTACTGAGTTACTAAACAAATCAATTACTAACCAGATCAATTACTAACCAGATCCAATGCTAGAAGAAATTAACCTGATGTTATCGGCGAGATTCCCGCTGCTGTGGGTAGTATCGCCGGAGGAAGAAACCGCAGAAGAGACGCTATGTGCAGCAGCGATCGCCAAAAAAGCTCAAATCTATTTTTGGGATTTTGCCAGAGGCTGGAATGACTCGAATACTGCTAAGGGAAATCCGATGCAAGCCCTGGAACGAGTCATCAAAGCAGCGCCGGAAACAGCAGCAATTTTTGTAATGAAAGATATCGTGACTCTGATTGCACCGGGGAGTAACGGTCAAATTGCTGCTAACCAGTTGCCCATTGTTCGCGAGATTAAGAATTTGGCAAGAGAGGTTAGTCGCGATCGGCGAACGTTAGTAATTCTCTCAGACCAACTGCGTCTGCCAGTGGAACTGCGGGAAGAAACGACGGTTGTGGATTTTTCTTTGCCTACCATCGAGGAGATTTCGGAATTGGTCGATCGGCTGGTTGGAGCTAAAATCAAGTTGGTTGGTGAATCACGGGAACATTTGCTGAAAGCTTGTCAGGGATTGAGTCGGTGTCGCATTTCGCGGGTACTAGCGAAGTGTTTAGCACGTTCTGGGAAAGTGGATGAAACGAGCATCGATGCTGTCATCGAGGAGAAAAAACAAACGATAAGAGAGACTGGGATTCTTGAATTTATCCCAGCCCAAGTCGGCTTAGAATCTGTCGGCGGTTTGGAGAATCTCAAACAGTGGGTAAAAATGCGATCGCACAATTTTAGCGACAAAGCCCGCGAATACGGTTTGCCCAGCCCCAAGGGCGTATTGCTGGCAGGCATTCAGGGAACGGGTAAAAGTTTATCGGCTAAAACTATTGCTGCGGAGTGGAAATTGCCGTTACTGAGATTGGATGTTGGGCGGTTGTTTGGCGGTGTCGTGGGAGAGAGTGAGGGCAATGTCAGGCAAGTGATTAAATTAGCTTCGGCGATCGCACCCTGTGTTCTGTTCATTGATGAAGCAGACAAAGCATTCGCAAATATCACTTCAGGCAACGATGGCGATTCTGGTACAAGCCAGCGAGTTTTCGGAACGCTGCTTACTTGGATGCAAGAGAAAACGGTACCGGTGTTTGTAGTGCTGACTTGCAATCGAACTGAAGTTTTACCAGCCGAATTAATTCGCAAGGGGCGAATTGATGAACTTTTTTTTGTAGGATTGCCAAGTTCGATCGAACGCGAGCAGATTTTTAGTGTCCATTTTGAGAGATTGCGCGGGAGTGCTGTTGGTCATTTTGATATGGAAAAATTAGCTATTGCTGCCAAAGATTTTTCAGGTGCAGAAATAGAGCAAGCTATTTATGAAGCAATGCAAAATGCCTTTTCCAGGAACGAAGCATTTACGCAGGCGGATATACTGACAGCTATTCACTATTGTGTCCCGCTAGCTAAGATTGCTCAACCGCAGATTGAAGCGCTGAAAAGTTGGGCAGTACGATCGGGCGCTAAATCAGCAAGTTTTCAAGAAATCAGCAAAAGTAAAAATGGTGCTTCGCTTTTAGTTGTTGATTAATTTGGAAGGATTAAAATGTATAAGTACGCGATTTGCTACATTTCCTACTCGATTGGTGAAGCAACAAAAAACAGTCAAATCATTTGGCTGACCGATACACCGCTCGGATGGGTAACTGAACTTGAAAAAGCTAAGATTTGGGACGATCGAGTCTCTGCCGAAGCTTTCATGAATGACGTAAAGCAATCAACACATCAAGAACAAATTCTGAACTTAGTAACCATCAATTGGTACGAACAATGAAAACACAGCACGATGATTGTCAGATTGGCGATACTGTCCTAGTTGAATGCGTTAGAACCGTACCGAAGAGCGTTGATACGCGAGGTTTGCATGAGTTAATTTGGATTCCCGTATTACCATACAAAGCTCACACAGATGAGGATTTGGGATTTGAGCCTGCACATTTCCACTACGATTTCAGGTTTTGGAGCAATCGCTTGGTGGACGTATTTTTTGAACAATACGACCGAAAAACGCAAAATTGGGGCAGTTATGTTTGTTTGGAAAGTGATGTCAAACATCGAAGAACATCACCAATGATTTGCCTGCGAGAAACCCCAATTTTGTCTGAGGCTTATAGTTTTCAAGCAATTCTCGAAGAAAAGTACAAAAACTGCAAGTTAGTTAATGGGATTTGCCCTCACAAAGGCTTTAACGTTGTATCAATCGGGGATGATAAAACTTATTGCCCCGGACACGGTTTGCATTTCGATCGCAATGGCAACGTAATTCAGAGGTACTAAATGCAAATTGAAATCAAATCGCTGGGTGAGGCGATCGTCCACAAAAGATGTTTACTCGGATTTACTCAGACAAAACTTGCTAAGCAATTGGGAGTAGACAATACCTACATCTCAAAGTTAGAAAATAATCATGCTTTACCGAGCCTTGAATTAATCGATCGACTTGAAAAAGTTCTCCTTTTTGAGCATGGAACACTTTGGGAGCTTAGCGGAATTCTTTCAGAAGAACTGCAAGAATTAGTGCAAGAAGTTTTGGCGATTGTTGGTGAAAAAAAACTGATTAATATTCTTGAAGGCGTTAAAAGGTCGAAAAGATATTTCGGTAATGCTTCGCTTTTAGTTGTTGAAGTTTTGCCAGTAGTAAGGAGAAAGTGCTATGTTTACGAGATTTGACTGGAAATTTAGAACACCAGACGATGATATCTGGATTTTAAATGGATTCACAATTGTAGAACTGATTGAACATATCTGTGAAATTAATTGTAAAGGATATTACCTTTATGAGAGATTGAAGAGTCAAGAAATTTCTCAACACTAAACGATTTGGTTTTGACTGATGCAGCTCAAACTTTATTTGAGCTGCATCGCGAACTTGATGAATTGCCAGAAGCCCCGAGAAATCCTTTTGATTTATTGGGCAATTAACCACATTAGGAATTAGGAGCAAGATATGATAGTTGACAAAATTAAGTTTCTGAAATACGAAGCTGATTTAAATAACTTGTTTGATCGAGCAGCTAATGCGTACCATCCAGCTTACCAGTTGCCGTCGTATACGCAAGTACAGCAACTCAAAATAGCTTTGGCGGTTTCAGACCAAAAAGAAGGATTGGAGCCTAAGAGCAACGACCCAATTTATTTGCTGGCGTATTCGTAGCTTGCGGGCGCGTAGCGCATCGCTAGCAAACTTTAGTCAATTAATTAGCGTTTTGGCGGGTCGCTCCCGCCTATTTTTATTTAACACGGAAGTAAAATGAAATACAAAGCTGAAGACAAAACCGGGCAATTAAAACTAGCGATTGCCCAAGAATTATTACCAAATCTTCCTCCAATATCAATTAACACTTATAGTTTGATAGTTGTAGACCCGCCGTGGCAATACAACCTCCGAGAAACCGATGCGACTCACAGGGGGCGCTGTCCTTATCCGGCAATGAGCGATGAACAGATTTTGAATTTGCCGATCGGGGCGATCGCACATCAAAACTCATACCTTTTACTGTGGGTCACAAACAACCATTTACCGCTTGGTTTTCGGTGCTTGGAACGATGGGGTTTTACCTACAAATCCATCTTTACTTGGTTCAAAACCATCAAAGCTAGCACCGAGGAAGAGCCTAAAGTTAACTTTGGGATTGGTCACTATGGAAGAAACTGTACCGAGCATTTCCTTGTAGCCACTACAGGGAAACCTGGCAGTTTTACAAGTTATGGATTGACCAACATTCCTAACACAATCTTTGCCAATCGATCGCGCCATTCTGAAAAACCTTCAGAATTCTGGACAGTTGCCGACAGATTAGCTGAAAAACTGGGAGGTTCAAGGATTGAGTTATTTGCTCGATCGAAACGTGATGGTTGGGATAGTTGGGGAGCTGAGGTTGATAGCTAAGTTTCTGTGAAAAGTAACCATTTTGTTGGCGTTAACAAAATGGTTACTCAAAGATTAACCGAAAATACAGAACCTATCGTTAGCAAAAACAAGTAAAAAGCAAATGGAAAATCTAATCAAAGCTATCAGTCTTCACCAACCTTGGGCAAGTCTGATTGCCAGTGAACACAAACATTACGAGACTCGTTTATGGCAGACAAATTACAAAGGTACGATCGCAATTCACGCAGCGAAAAAGTTTCACAATGACCACCGATTTTGAGACTGCTAGGAATTACTGAATCTGAAGTACCTCGTTTGTGCTGTTGTGGCGATCGCCAATCTGACAGATTGTATTCGGATGAATGCAACTTTTATTAGCTCTCAATCGGACACAGAGCGGGTGGTGATTGGTCAATTGGGCGTTTTGCGTGGAAACTTGAGAATGTTCGGGCGATCGAACCCATTTCTCAACGTGGTTATCAAGGATTGTGGGATTGGCAAATGCCCCAGCCAAATTAAAGATTTAAAGTGAATTAATGCTTTCGCTTTCAGACTTTGATTTTTAGCTAACTGAAAACTATGACTGAAATGACATTTTTTCAAGGTTTCAAATCAGAAGCACGATTGGTACGCCACCATAAATAATCGCGTTTTAGGAGGTCGCCTTGCTTTCTTTCATGCAATGTTTCCAATTTACTTTAAGCCATGAACTACAAAATTGTTTACTTACACCGTATTATTGCTGAACAAACTCTCGGTCGATCGCTCAAACCAGGTGAAATAGTGCATCACATGGACGAGGATAAAACCAACAATTCACCCGAAAACTTGGTTGTTTGTACTGCATCCGTACATCGCCAATATCACCGTAAATCTCTACGCCAGAAACTTGAAGCCGATCGACCTCTAACCCAAGTTGGCGATTTGTGGCTCTGATTCCATACAAATACTCACATATCACCTCAGAGTCGGAATATGTGGGTCTGCCGGATACTGATTCCCGGCTACTTGCAAACAATGCAATACTACAAAATCGAAATTACTGTCAACAAAGATGGCACTATTAATGAGAAAGTTGTGGCTTCAGGCACTAGCTGTACTGCGGTGACTGAGGAATTGGAGAAAGCTTTGGGTGAAGTTCGATCGCAAGAACTTTTGCCTGAATATAACGACCAAGCAAATCAACAAACTGAGGATGAAACTTTGTGGATAAATCATTGAAGTGTAAAATGCCTGGCTGCAATAATAATTTACCAGTCGGCAGAACTTATGAATGTCCTAGATGCACTCGCCAAATTCTTGCTGCTGCTCGTTATTTTTCTCGTCCGCTGTCCGAATTACTGACTTTAGGAGAAAATGATGTCCCACCTGACCCACATCAAAACCACGATCGAGAATCCGATCGTACTCGAAAAAATTCTGACTGAAATGATTGCCAGCGAACTTGATGGCATTCTTGCAGGAGCGCATCTCGATCGCAACGCTCAAATTCACGACCCGTTCGGTAACAGCAAGTTAGCCGAGTTTGTGGTAAGGCGCAAGCAAAACTACCAAGGCGGTTACGACTTTGGCTTCAAACTTATTGGCGATGAATTTGAGTTTTTAACCCGCGACGGCAGCAAACGCGATGCTCAGAAATTCATGAAGGCGCTGCTGCCTTGGTATGCACGAGAGAATGCGATCGCTGCCCTAATATCTCAGGGATTTGAAATTGAATCTCAAATTGAAGAAGATGGAACAGTCAAGATAATTGCTGGTAAATGGGCTTGAGGCAAATTAAAGCGAAACTAAATAAATGCTTCGCTTTGAAAAATTGATTTTTTTGATTAACTACCATGTTTTACGTTTTAATTAATTCCAATGGCATTGAAGTTCGAGAAGCTAAAGAAATGCTAACTCTCAAGGAAATGCAAAATCTAGTAGGAGTTGAAAATGAATCAGCTTACATAGAAGTTGCTTCTTACAAAAGCTTTTCAGACAAATCAATCACATTGATTTGCGATGATGAGTTTTTACTTAAGAATCAGAATCCAACTTGCTTAACTGCGGAGGGAAACGTAATTCACGGTCAAGTTTTGGTTTTGGGTACAAACAAATCGAAAGAGGATTTTGGTTTGCTAACCTTGCGACAAACTGAAATTGTGAAAACAGAAATACGGTTGATTCGCGGTAAATAAATGTTTTGCCGGATCGCTCCCGGCTCTCAACATGAAAAAATTAGAAAAAGCTCTGATTGTAGGGTTGGCACTAACAACCGTTTGTGTTGCCATCAACATCCTAAGCCAAAAAGACAAGCAAGAAGTTGACCAGTATTTAGGCGAGTACCAGGAAGAAGCTTATCCGATCGGGCAGCAAGAAGAGGATTATCAGAATTTAAAATAACCCTTGGCGATGCAATTCAATCCCTAAGCGAAATCTACCAGGAAATTAACGAACAGGAATGTTTGCTTCTGCGAATTTGTTTGACTTGCTCGGAACTAATTATTAAGCGTTTTGCCGGGTCGCTCCCGGGTCTTTATCAAATCAAATGAAACAGAAAAAATGTGTATCTTGGGGTCGAAAATGGTTTTTTGTTGGCCCCAAAGCGCGTCGTGGGTTTAATACGCCTTGTGATTTGCATCGTGCTGATTTACTTTGTGTAATTCCAGAGGAGGGCTTTACCCTTCTTGTCAACAAATACCTAGACAGGCATGGCGAACTTTTGATAGCTTCGGTCTGGTGTGGTTAGTTAGCGTATCGCCGGGTTGCTCCCGGTTTCGATTTTATGAAGAAACTCGATCGAAACGATTTACGGACTTATCCGGTTCAAAACAAACCTTGCAAAACTTGCCCTTTTGCTGGGGAAACACCATTGATTCTGCCTGAATCAGATTTGGTAATGTTTTACAAGAATTTGTTAGGTAATGGACAGCATTTTTGCCACTCTGCCAATAATCAAAAAATATGTCGTGGCGGACGGAATATACAATTGCAATGGTTGTATTTGATCGGAATGCTTGATGAACCAACAGATAAAGCGTTTGATGAAACAATGAACGAAGTTTTGAATAAATAAGTTTGTTGATGGGGGCTGCGTATCCTACCAACGCAGAATACTTACTACACAAGGAGACAAATATGAAAGGCATAGTTTACAATTGCGAAATTCTCCGCTGCATTCCTCCCAAAGGAATAGAAATTGTGAGCTTAGATGTTGGGGAAGATTATTTCAACAGATTCGGCGATAGATATCAATACTGCGGTGGTTGGAAAGATTTTGAGAACATGGGAATTGCCGTAATTTGTGCGATCGAATTAGAAAGCGATCGTACTTATACTTTTGTTCACCCAAATGTGACACATTTTCAAGAACTTGTTTACTCAACTCAGAAGATAGGCAGTAAAATCTGTGGCTTTAACTCGGCTAATTTTGACGATGTGCTGTGCGCTGCAAACAGTATCGCAGTCGCTACAAATTTTGATTTGTTAGAACAGGTAAGATTTGCAGCTTACGGTTCGACTAATTGGCAAGATTGCCCCAAGGGTCACAGTTATAAGTTGGATGCGATCGCCCGCGCTAACGGATTTGCTAAAACTGGCTCGGGTGAGTTGGCGCCAAAGCTCTGGCAACAAGGAAAATGCCAAGAAATAATTCATTGCTGCACGAACGATGTCAGAATTACGAAAGAATTAATCCTGCTTTTTATAAAACACAAATTGAAAGATCCAAATACTGGGAGAACTTTGACATTTTCCGCTTGATTTATAATTGCATTAGTTGCCAGTCAATACGGTTTAATTCCAACTCTAAAAAGGGTTAATCTTTTTTTATCTGTGCTAAACTATTTGGAGTAACTATCAATTAAAATCTCCATGTTAACAGCAGTTTTGGCATCGAAACTCCTCCGTCAAATTCTTGTAGATTATAACTACTGGCCCGAATCCGAGAGCGATTCGCCTCTTAAGATTGCTCGATCGAAAACTGTTCTGACCGATACTGCTATCCTCGGACGCGATGCCAATATGCGACGGGCAGCGGTAAGGGAAACAGACCCGGATGCTCGTTCTTACAAAGCGCCCGATCGCACAATTCAATGCAAGACGCTCGACGAAACATTTAAGCCTTTGGCTATTCAGGCATTGCTTGAAGTACAAACAGCAGCTCAAGACGTTTCTAGCGCAATGGCTGAATTAGAAACTTTGGAAAGACCGATCGAGAAATCCGAGTTTTTGGTACAGCTTTACAGTGCTTTTAAGCAACTGACGAATCCGAAAGTTTGCTATGTGGCAGACGCATCCGATCCGTACACAGGGTTTTTCATCACTGGAGAAACCAGTGACGGCGAAATGATTGTCGCTCAAACATTGCTCGTTCAAACCTGATAATTATCTTGCCAGCCTATGTGCAACGCTGGCGGGATAGTTTGTAAAACCTGACAGTTAAACGCTTAAAAATATGCCAATTAAAATTACTTCTCCGACACCAGACCAGATAATCTCAGCAAGCTTAATTCCGCATATTGTGCGAGTGACAGCAGTTGCCGATAGCAATATCAACACCGATGTTCGTTTCAAACTCAACGGCGCAATCGTAGGTACTGATGCAACGGCGACAAGTAAGCTTGTTAATGGAGTTAATGAATATCGATATGCCTTCAATGTCCCAGTTCCCGCAGCAGGGATGCACTTGATTGAAGTTGAGGATATTCATCCGGGGAATGTTCCAGTCACAGTTCGATCGACCGCTCAAGTTAGTTTTGAATTGAAATTGACTGCACCAGTGGTGAATTTGATTCAAGCTAAGCCGCTAAATATGGTGACGGCAAATATCACAAACAGACCGCCCGGTTCATTTGTCCGATTTACTTTGAATGGAAAAATCATCAAAGAGGACACCACCTCTCCCTTTAACGTCTCAGTTCCAGAATCTGGCGAGGTTAAAGCAGAGCTAATTGTTGGAGATGTCGTCCTTGAAACGAGTTCTTTAGCTGTCAACGTTTCACCGACCCCCATCCCCCCGACCCCCATCCCCCCGACCCCCATCCCAGGTCCCAAGGGAGACAAAGGCGACAAGGGAGACAAAGGCGACAAGGGAGACAAAGGCGACAAGGGAGACAAGGGCGATACTGGAATTCAGGGATTGCGCGGAGAAAATGGGTTTCAAGGTGAGCAAGGATTAAGAGGACTTACTGGCGCTACGGGCGCTACGGGCACAGCCGGAGAAAAAGGTGCTGTGGGCGATCGAGGTTTGCAAGGTCTAAAAGGCGACAAAGGCGATAAGGGAGATGTCGGCCCCAGAGGTTTACCCGGTGAAAGGGGCGCAACTGGCGCAACTGGCGCAACTGGCGCAACTGGCGCAACTGGCGCAGCGGGAACAGCAAACTGGCCTGCAAATTGGGTAAACATTCCTTTAGTTGCGGGGATGACTGGAAATTTGCGAATCCGTAAAGCTGGCGATTTAGTACAACTAGCAGGAACAGTAATGTTCAAGAAACCAAATCATAGTTTTGGTTTGCAAGTAGCAAGCGTCCCTGCTAGTTTTGTACCTGGGAATAACGTGATGATACCTATCACGAGCACTGTTCCTGCTCCTACAGGCGGTAAAACTTACACTAGCTATCTCACCTATACTGCTGCGTCTAACGGACAAATTGCTCTACAGCCTGCGATCGATATACCAACTGATGCAGATGTGCAGTGCCACATTAATATTTTGTTCGCAATCTAAAACGAATGTTTTCTAGCTAATGAAAAATACTCCCCGTTTTTATCAATCAAAAACGGGGGAGTATTGGTTTTAGCGTTTAAATCAGCAACTAACTAAGCTGTCATTGCATCAAAGTCGATCGAAACACAAACACGGGTTCCGCCAATCCGAATGCAAATTTCAAAGTCTTGAGCAACAGCCTTTTCACCAGCAGCGGGAACAATCTTCATAAAGCTAACAGTCGCTTCTTCACCAGCTTTGATAGGTACAACAGTATTTACTGCTCGTTTGCCAGCTCGAATCGATCGCGTGGTTTGTTCTGCCGATTCAACGATTGCCTTAACTTCAGTTCCAGACTCAGATAATTTAGTCAGTAACGCAATTTGTTCGTTAGTCATAAGATAAAAAAGCTATAATTGAGATTAAATTTATTATAGCAGAAATAATGTTTCCTCAACTTGCCAACACTTACAGCCCCAGCAAAAACTACCCCAATTCTGAATGGCTGGCAAGTCCAAAACTTGACGGTGTTCGCTGCTTGTACTCACCCGATCGCGGATTAATCAGCCGAAGTCAAAAAACTCGCTACGTTGGGTTTGACGCGATCGAAGAAATCTGTTTGCTAACTTGTCGGAACAACAATTTGGCATTCTTGGACGGCGAACTTTACATTCCCGGAGAGAAGTTTGACGTGATTTCTGGCATAGTACGCGATTCTAAAAAGTTTGATGTCAATCAAAAACTGAGAGTTGAGTATCGCATATTTGCTGCCGGGTCGATCGCGCACCCCACAGCATCAGCCAGCACAATGCTTGATTTGATAAAATCCGCACTCCCCGAAACAGGACGAGTAACTTATGTGCCTCACTCAATCACCCCAAATACACCAAGAGCAATTCAGACAGTAGCTGAATTGGTGAAGAACAGCGGATTGTCGGATGAAGGAATTATGTTGCGGAATCCGAGTTCGGTTTATACAGATACAGGAGTTCGATCGAACGATTTGCTCAAAGTCAAAAACTTTGTCAAAGATTCCTTCGTAATTGTCGGATTTACTAAAGGTACGGGCAAATACGCCCAATCTCTGGGTGCTTTGTTAATCCGGGGATTAATAGGAGATCGGGTTGTCAGTGCAAAAGTCGGAACTGGTTTAACTGATTTGCAGCGATCAAACGTCTGGACAAATCAGTCGAACTATCTGGACAAAGATATTGAAGTGATTTATTTGGGTGTTACCGCAGCCGGGAGTTTGCGGCATCCAGTGTTTTCTCGGTTTATTTGAAACAATGCTTGGACAAAAAAACCCGACTGAATCAGAGACAGTCGGGTTTTTTGTAGGGTGCATCTACCAATTAAAGTTTACAACTAAACGACAATCCCAACAAGTTCGGGAACTTTGCCTGCTAGTTTCCAGCCTGTAGCCGGAGAGTAAATGGGGGTATTTGCCGTTACTCCCCAATTTGTCAGCTCAGAGGAAGGAACTTCAACAAAGGAATTGTCAGGCGCTTTGATTTGCCACATGAATTCTAATTGTGCTTTCACATCAACTAGCAAATCGGCGGGGATTGGTGGAAAACTGACTGCAACAGTTGCAGTTTCCACAGCAACTTCTACAGCAGGGTCGGGTTGAATCGAACCGACAAAGTTTTTGCTAAAACTCAGCTTGGGTTTCCGAGAAGCTTTGAAAGTTGTCGGCTCGCCAGTGCGGGGGTTTCGCCCTTGACGTTCCGGTTTGTCGGTGATTTTAAAGATACCCAGATTTTCGATTTTTACTTCTTCCCCGCTGCGGAGCGAAGTAGTAATGAAACTGATCGCAGAACTCATCACCGCAGCGATCGTACTTTCACCGAAGCCAGTCGAATTTTTTACGTAGTCAGTTAGAGGTGTCATGTAAAACTATTGATTGAGACAGAGACGCATAAATTTATTATGCACGAAAGTTATTAGCTTGGCAACTCTCGCAGATTTTTTGCCAGTAGCTAGTTATTTTTGCATCACAGTAAATTATTTTTGTTCCTTTTTGTTGGGAGGATTTCTGACAAAATCTTCCATTTCGGCAACTGTCATCATGTTTGGATCGAACAAAAATGCCTCAGTAATAATGCCATTTTTCACCTTGTGAGTGTAAATCCGCATATCGCGCGTTTCTCCTATTTGAAGTTTGCTGGCGTAATAGGGATCGACGAATCCCAAAAAATTGTACCCAGTGATTTTTTTTGCTGTAGGGTGAAGCATATCAATGCCCATCTTTTTTAAGCCAATAGGATTACCGCTTGCATCCTTTTCTTGCCACCACACTACTCGTGT
Source organism: Microcoleus sp. PH2017_12_PCY_D_A (assembly GCF_020738565.1). Lineage (NCBI taxonomy): Bacteria > Bacillati > Cyanobacteriota > Cyanophyceae > Oscillatoriales > Microcoleaceae > Microcoleus > Microcoleus sp. PH2017_12_PCY_D_A. The sequence goes on from NZ_JAEQCI010000031.1 coordinate 25,285, forward strand.
TTTAACGAGAATTCCTCCCCAACCTTCACTTGGCTGGCGATCGAACATCCATCCGCTTTTACATCCCAACGGATAAGAATTAGTTTTGTTTGCCAAACCGTAAACTACAACTACGCCTCGGATTTCTCTGGTAGTAGTGCTCAATTCTGCAATAATCTCATCAATCCACAGCAAAAATACCAAGCCTGCTGAACCAGCTTCACTCGTATGACATACCTGCCAATAAGCAGCAGCCCAAGTTTCAGCGCTGTAAGTTTTGCCGTCAGGTCTTTGAATTGCTAAAATCCCATCTCTTTTTGATTTGAAAAGTGCAGAAACTTCTTTAATTTTTGAAGTATCACCATTGTTAGCTTCTTTCCATTCTATTGCAGCATTGATTTGTTTAGCATAATCAAAACGTACTTCATTTGCCATCTGCTGCTGAATTTCATTTTCTGGGTATAACTTGAATAAAGAAAATTTGAAACTTACAGGCGATGAAGTAATTGCTAAATCTGGTTTTTTCCAATGACTGTTAACCAATTTTACGATCGCACTTACTGTATCTGTCGCATCTGGATTTACCGGACACGGATATTCAGCATAAACTTTTTTATCTTTAAAGCCTTTCAACCAAGGGATATTATCTTTGCCAACCGCTTCATCAATATATTTTGTAACAGCATTTAACCCGTTGACATTGTTGGGATATGCGGATTTTAAACTATCAACAGCAATTTGAATCTGCTGCGAAAGAAAATCAATAATCCTCATATTTTGAGTTTGGGTTTGCAGTCCGCCCGGGGGGATATCGATGAAATGCTGTTCGATATTTGCAGCAGCAGCGCGCCCGAGCAAGCTAGCAGCAATACCCGTGTTGTTGTTCATCGAATTGATGGCAATTTGTCTCATGTTCCCTTGCAGTGCCATTTTAGGGAATTTCTCGGTATCTGGAGGTTTGCCAAATTCTGCGATCGCGGACGCCAGTGCTGGAAATCTCTTAACAGAAATCAACTGCATAAAATCGCCATCAGTATCTCTGCCAAGTCCGAGCAATTGCTTGCGAGTAGCTGCGATCAATCCGGTGCCATTTTTGTAGGGCCCCGTGTGAATGTTTTCCCATATCTGACAATCTCCCCAGTGTCGCATGGGATTGCAAAATACTATGTAAAACCCCGGTTTGAAATCGGGCGCGCACATCACTTTTCTGCCGTCGGGCGCACCGTCTTTGTAGTAGAAATCTAGCGTCTCATCGGGCTGGCACATCACTGAATAGAAACGCACTCCGGCTGCTGTCGCCAATACCAACCACTGCAACTGCAAGCGTTCTTGAATCTTGCGAACAATATACGGATGCAGTAGCAGTACGCCGTGTACGTCAACTTCAATAATTCTGATTAACGGACTGATATATTCGGCTTCCGATTGCTCTTCATTGCCGATGATATCTGCATTGGGATTTACCAAGTCTTCGTCTTTTTTCTCCTGGCTAACTTTAAGAATTTCTGCTAAATCTTTGATAGAATTGTATGCACTAGCTAGCTTTTCGCACTTCGATCGCAAAGCAGTTGTAATCGGCGGGTAAATTCCATTACTTCTTGTTAAAGCAGTTTTCGGAAACCACTGGAAAAACATCCATCCCGGTTTAGCCACTCGTTCTTCCCCTTCAAAAACTAATCCCATAAGCACAACATCTTCATGTACCCCAAATGCAGGTTTTTTGCCTTTGAGACAGCTTACAGGAATCACTAAATCGTATTCTCCGCCCAACATAGTGTCAAGGTGAGAATTGTAGGCGATCGTCCCTTTACCTACCCAACTGTCTCGCACAACCATTCGGAATTGAATCGGCGTATCCAATTCAGTGTCTTCGTTGAGTTCAAATTGCCCGGTTCCCAAAAAGCTCATCAGCCTGCTGCTACCTTTGGCGTGGCTGTCTCCAGTATTCCAGTGCCATTGGTGCAATTTATCATCCTGCAACTGCCCCTTCTCGTTTCTGCGCGTATCATCGACGACGATATACTTGATTCTTCGATAAACTAATTGTTTGCATCCGGTATGAACGATCGAACCGTAGATAATTCGTTTCCATTGCTCGTTTTGCGCGCTGCCGTAATAACCTTGCCCCACTTCTTCCATGTTGAAAGTGAAACGTCCGTGAGTTCGGCTGTTACTTGCTAAATCGAGCGAAAATTTCTTTGAATCTGGCGGAGTAAAGGGTGCGAGCAAATTAGGATTTGTATCTTCTTTTGATATTTCACCAATACAGAATCTGTCTTCTGGTTTTGGATAAAGCGCTCCTAACATAGTATTTCGCAAAACTACTGGAGGTACGGTTTTATTCCATTCCTTCTTTTTGCAATCCCAGACACTCCAAGTTGAAATAACAGTTACAGTTCCAGTAACTGAATCAACATCAATTAGGTTGTTATTCCAATCGCTAGCCATTTTAAAAAAGAGTAAGAGCTGTTTGCATTATTGTAGCAAAATCTCCTCCTACAAGTTCTGTTAGAGCTTCTTCTCCTACGATAGACAATGGATTTTGGATATCTTTTAACAAATTTAAAACCATTACTGGTTTACCTTTATCATTAGCAGCAACTCCGTACAATTTTTTAAAGCTATAACTTGATTCAGTAATTAATGTGGTTGCCATTAATTGCAATTGCTCTCGCATTTCTTGTCTGTTTGTATCGTAGAGATGAGCGGTAGCAAGCGAGTATACAGTGTCTGTACTTTGCCCGTATACATATAAATTGTTGCCGAGTTCTGTTTTGTGTTTCATGGCAGCAATGATGATTACTGCTGCACCGATAATCGGCAAAGCATAGGGCATCAAAAAAGTCCAAGCAGCGGAGAACATTCCGGTTGAGGCAAAAATTACTGGGATTAAACTTTTGCCGGCTTTGATAACAGATGCAGCTAAAAATCGGTAGGCATTTGCACCGCTGCTGCCGAGAACTTTAAGGACGATCGAAGTAACTGTATGCTTGAGAGCATCCAGCATCTGCATGGGAAATCCAGCTAATCCTTTGAGAAAAAAGCTGCTTAACAACCAAGATGCGATCGAACCAATGACTGCACCCGCACCTACTATCCCGCCTGCTCCTGGGAGTACGGGTACGATCGCATTCGCTACACAATTGTTTTGGGTTAATGAACTAATGTCATATTTGGTTGATGAACTAATATCCCAACTTAGTGCTGATCGAATCGAGAAATTTGCCGACGCAAACACTGATGGCACTTGATTTGTTTTCATAGCTGTTTCTGCCATGGTAGCTCGACCTAGTTGGACTTTAGCTCCACGCCTACGATTGCCTTTAAGGTCTTTAATTGCCTCAATTAGTTTGTTTTTAGCTGACTCTAAATTACCAAGTGCTTCCTTTTTCCAAGCTTGCATGGTATCTTTAGCTTGCTCAAATTCTTTCTCGATCGAACTAATTTCCGCTTCAATTTTTGCCAGTTCTACAGATAATTTCGGCAAATCCAGAGTTTCATTGTGAGCTTTTACCGCAGCTTCATAGATAGTTTTATCGCTGCTGCTCGGTTTAATGCTCGATAAAATCGACAAACCGCGCCCCGCTAAATTTGCTTGATAAACTTTAGAATTGCGAGCAAGATTTATGCCGTAAACTGTCTCGCAAAATACTTTACCAACTTCACTTACAGTCAATCCTAAATTGGCAGCCAATGTTAATATTTCTTTCACGTTGGCAAAATATGGAGATTCCATTATGAATTTGATGTGAGGCAAACTCGTATACCAATCGCGCCCCCCAGCAATAGCCTCGTGTACTGTATCGACAATCGGTAGAATTTGTTTTCCTATCCAAATTTCAGCCATAAATTTTTTCCATTATCAATTAAATTATTCTATCAAATTAGCCAGAAACTGGACACGCATTAATGCCACGAAAGCCTGTAAAGGGACGATCGACCTACCAACAAGGTTTATTGCTTCTCGTCTTCCAGGCGTTCTACGCTTTAATCCGGGGTTGACTGGTGGCGGATTCATTCTCCACCAGTTTTCATAATGCACTCCAGCCAAGTAGCTGGGAATCCTAGCATCCACAGACATAAAGCTGGGTTTAATTTCCGATCGCGCTCCAATCTTCCTTGCTGTTTCAATATCAGTTCCAAGCGATTCTGACCAGCAGATCCACCCTTTCCGCTGCTGTAAGGCAAGGTTGTCGGCGTAGGCAATGACAAATACTCTTTGCCTCTCGTGAGGCGCACCGAGCTCCGACGCGCTGACGATTTCAATTTCAACCTCGTAGCCAGCCAGACTGAGTCCGGCAACAACCGCTCGAAGTCCTCGATCGATAACTCCCGCAGGGTTCTCGATAACCACAAACGTTGGTCTTCCGATAACGATGCACCGCAGCGCTTCAAACCAGAGATTTGATTCAAAGTGTGCGAGTCCTGTTTTTGTGCCGGCTGCTGACGTGCCGGTGCAAGGAAACGAGATGAAGTGTACATCAGCTTTATGTGGGATTGCATTGTACGATCGAATATCTGGATAAATTGGAATTTCTGGAAAGTGCGATCGCAACACTTTTTGAGCTTGCGGGTTGATTTCAATAAATTCGATCGTCCTAAATTGAACTTGGGAACAAATCAAATTTGCATAATTGCTAGCTAGTTCCCACGCACCTATTCCAGCAAAGAAATCGATACATTTTAATTGCATATTACTGTGAAATAATTCTTTCAATTGTAGCATAAATAAGCTTCGCAATAAAGGGGTTGTTTCGGGAAGAGTGAAAATGAAAATGAAGAGAATCACGCTTTCTTCGCAAGAAGGCGCAATAGTAGAAGATTGCGATCGGCTGGAAATCCATCTGCATGAAGGTGGAATTATTCAAAGGGGTGAAAACTCATTCTTGTGGTACCGTCCAGACCCTATCCCTTTTTCTGATGGAAGTTTTACCTCGTGTGTCGTCGAGGGCTACGCAGATAATCTTGATGAAGCAATGAGATGTTTAATTAGAGCTGCAATGTCTTAAAACTTTCGTCCCGATCGGCGGTACGATCGGGACTTTCTATTTTCAATTGGTTACTCAAGCAACTGCGTCAACGTATACCATTGCCCCATATTTGCCTTCCAAATAAACAGGCAGTAAATTGGGTTTGTACGCATCATCAAGCCAAGCACGAAATTCAATCATTTCTGAGCGATGGTAACTCCAAGCTTTGCACTTGCGACCATCGGGAAACTGGTAATCGTACTGTTTGCGATCGACTGCCCACTTTTTGTCAGCGCGATATTTTGCCCACTGAGTGCCGATTGACCCATCCATCAAATCAAATTTATCAACGGGTAGTTTAAGTACAGTTTCGACCCACAGCAACAATCCTGATGCTTCAGACAAAACTGTCCAGTAACCCTTGGGGACGTTGCTGCTGTTTTCGTAGATTGACTTAACTCGTTCTATGTATGCACCTATTACGGGGCGAGGTGCGGCTTTGGACTTGGCAATTTTTTCGCATTCAAGGAAGTATTTGCGAATCTGCTTGCCTTGACTGGTCTTAGCCAGCATTCCGAGTTCCTTAAAGCAATTCACGCTTAAACGGTAAGAGTGGCTGGGACGACCACCTGTAGGGCTTTTCCGGTTTGAGGCGGAAAAGTCTACACCTTCTTCAAAGTAGGACTTGAGCGTGTCGAGTGCTGAATCTTTTCGGGTATATCCTAGCCAAACCCATGCTTGTTCTAGATCGATTGGAAACTGCTCGGTAGATTCAATCAAACTTTTTGCCAGTTCAATGCTAAAATCCATGACGTGACCTCTGATGTAGGTTACTCCCCCTGGAACCTTGGTGTTATAGCACCAGTTCGCGAGGGGGTTTTTATGCTTCACATTATAGCTTTTTTCTATTACAATTTATCTCGTAGCTTGCGGGGCGGAACGCCATCGAACGCCACAAATTGACTATCGATCGCCCTCAACTTCAGAAACAAATCTCAGAAACAAATTGTGTTTTTGTTTCCAGAAACATCAGAAACAAAATCAATGCTTCGCTTTGCAGTGTTGATGTTTTTTGGTAAATGTAATGGAAAGTATCAAGTTTGCTGGAATAGAATGCGAAGTGTTGAAATCTTCACTGCACGGCAATTACCTAGTTCTAAAGGTGACTAACAGGATTGCTGTCACAGGCACTTAAATTACTCAATAAATTTAATGCTTCGCTTTTAGGTGTTGACGTTATTTTACCGTTAATTATGTTTCATAAACTACGCAAGAAAACCTCACTTTTAGAAAAGCTGGAAAGTCATATCATTGCCAAGGACGGATGCTGGTTAACAGATTTGCTAACACTCAAAAACGGTCACACACAAATAAATGTTGAAGGCAAGATGAAAGCAACTCATCGGGTAGCTTATGAAATTTACAAAGGGGAAATACCTGATGGTATGTATGTTCTTCGCACTTGCAAAAACCCAGGTTGTATAAACCCTGAACACCTTTTCTTAGATTCTTCTCATACAGCAACCCGTGAGTACGAGATAAAACCTATTAACGAACGGTTGGAAAGTCATATCATCACCAAGGACGGATGTTGGTTGACAAACTTAGCTTTATCTCATGGATATCCTGTTTTAAGGAAGACAAGTCCAGGGGGAAAGGGCAAAAATTTAATGGCTTCTCGCTTAATGTATGAAGCTCATCATGGTCAAATTCCTGAAGGGATGCTTGTTTGCCATTCTTGCGATAATCCTACGTGTGTTAATCCTGAGCATCTATTCTTAGGAACTCACAAAGATAATACCCAAGATATGCTCCGCAAAAATAGAGAAGCAAGAGGAGACAAGCTACCTCAAACTAAACTCACATCAGAACAAGTAAAGGAAATTAAACTTTTACTGGCTGAAGGAAGCTTGAATAATGGAAAAATAGGTAAACTCTTTGGAGTTACCTCCACAACCATTTGGGACATAAAAAACGGTATCACCTGGAAACATATCTAGCCTCAATTTCACTAACAACCACAGCTATCGATCGAATGACTTGATCGATAGCTGTTTATTTTGCAGGAGTTACACAAATGGAAACGATTTTGTTTGCAGGAATCGAAGGACAAGTTTTACAATCTAGTCAGCATGGCTCGTTTTTGGTTGTAAAATTGAGTAATCAAATTACAATTTGCGGTGCGGTTAACAATATTTGGGACTGGAATGAAGCGCCCGATCGAGATTCAGGTTTCGAGTCGTTCATTACCTATGTGGGTGTAAGTTCGATCGCAGAAGCAACGGAAATCAAAACTATTCTCAAGAAAGCTGGCGGTTACTTTCAGGGTAACGAAGAAGAACCGCGCAAATCAAAGCGGGTTGTTGGTTCTCCAATGGAGCTGAAAGTTCGCGGTTTAAATGCTGATTTTGTGAGCTACATGGCAATACTCCTGAAGTAGCTTTTTACATTTATCGCCCCAAGTTTGTTGGGGCGATACAACCAAACAGGAGAAACCATGATTCACGTCGATCGAAATAGCGAACAGCTTACCCTCAAACTGCGCGATGCAGTGCGTATAATGTTCTGGCAAAATTTCAACCCAGAACTCAGACAACAAAATCCAACTCAAGCTCATGCCGAGTTTTATTCCTGGTGGTACAAGCAACCGTTTGTCTGGATGGATTGGTGTCAGTTTCGAGAATATTTATGGATTTCTGGGATGTCGATCGAACAAGCGCTGTTTGTTCGAGAAAACTATTACTGCGGATTGATGGCAAATTCTTCGGTTATTGATTTTCCAATCGATTCGTAAGAATGTAAGGCGATCGACATCATCTCGATCGCCCATTTTTGGTGCATAAAGTTTGTCGATTTTATTGGAATCTTTTGGTAATCGGTAATCTATCTGCTCTGACCGAGAGGCAAGCCTGCGGCAAAAATGTTGTTCTATATTTTGGTGATGACATGGAAGCCTATCAAGTTGAAGTAATGACAATTGTAGAATACGATCGCGAAACTACAATTGTTGTCGATACCAGACCTCCATCGTTTTTCGTAAAACCTTATGAAGTTTATTCAGAATTTCATAGTTACGGGGAACGGTATAAAAGGTTTGCTACTCTTTCAGAAGCAATCTTGCATCACATTTTCTTAGTCAAGCGCTACGAAGAAGATGTGGCGATTTACAATTCTGAAGAAGATCCTGTCGATCGGATATCAGTATTTCCTGCAAGTTATGGATTGGTAGAAGAACCAAGCCATAGACCTTGCGAATTCTAATTGCTAAACGTCAAGTTTCTGTTTTCAGAAACTTGACGTTTTTTCTCATGGCATTTGCAAAAAAAAGCAATGCTTCGCTTCAAATGTCAGCCAATTTTTTTTCAATTCACTCGTAGAGGTACTTTAAATGACTATCAATATTCCCAGTTTTACCGAGAAACGCGCATCTCAATTGCGCGATGCTGTAAGAATTATCGCTTGGGATGCGTACAAGCAAGAAAATAAAGTCAAAGGCAAAGATGTAGCTTATAAAGCTTATGAAGCCTTTGACATTGAATGGAAAGCCCATCCCATTCACAAGTTAGACTACGAAGGTGTAGTCGAATTTGCTCAAGATTTGGGATACGAAATCAAGGATTTGTTGGCGGTGCGAACCGAACACTACGTTCGTCGCAATGAATTGAACGGTACTGCCAAGAAACCAAACTTGGCGACTAATGTTGCTGACGATCGGTACGACTTCTAAATGAAAAAGCCTTAGTTTCCTCCTGGGAACTAAGGCTTTTTTTTTACTATCGATTTTGCATCACAAACTAATTTTTCTCGATCGTCCCATTGAAATATTTTGCACTTCGGCAAAAGTCAAGCCTTCGGCAAAAATGTCGTTGTTTTTCCCCGTGACCATTATGATTATCAAGCGCACTCGCCGACCGATGCTTTCTCGCCAGTTTGTAAGAACTTACTTCGCCATGAAGAAGTTTGAGCAACGAGAAAATGAGGCTTGTTACGAACCAGTTTCTGAGGAACAACTAAACCTCGAAGCTGCGTTTGGGCAACTGAAAGATTCGCTAACTTCCGAAGAATTGCGAAATTTTAAGAAGTTAGCGCAGCCTAAAGACCAGTTCTTAATGATTTCCCACGACGAAGGTTATTTAAAGATAACACTTCGTGGAGCGGGCATTTTTGAACTGAATGATAGGTTGGCTTCTGAAACCGGCTATCCACTTGGTTGGTTTTGCTATTACAGTGTTGACGGGTATGCTGCTTGCGAAAGCTTCGATGAAGCTTGTCGAGAGTTAATATCCTCTGCATTTTCCGATTTCCACTAAAAGAAAAGCCTTAGATTCTACCAAGGATCTAAGGCTTTTTTTTTATTCAAAAATGCCGATCGAACACTCTCTCAATCTATTTTTTTTCTCTGCAATCTGCGAGCTAGATAGCCAGCAACCGCAATATTTTCTGTTATACCGAGAGTCAGGCTTCGCAATAAAGTAGCAGTCAATTATTGTGGAGACTCAGAGTGAAAATTATCAATAAAGTAGATCCGAGAAATATCGAAGATTTGAGATCCTGGTGTCGAGCCAGGATTGCAGATAGTGAGATAGATCGATCGAATTATGTTGATGGAAGATTGAATTTATGGCTTTTCCATAAAGTTGATTTTCGCAATGGCAAAGTATCCAACGGATATAAAGATGACAGGATCGCAAGATTTTGTCAGAAAGTATATCCGGGTTGTGATATTGGATTGTTAAGTTTCCATTTTGATCATGGGAATTTGACAAGTAATGGGTTGATTAAACCCCATCGAGATCACAGTTACGGTCAACCAACTGCTAGAGGCGTAAATCTTGGCAGTTGTGTGTTTGATTGTAACGGTTTGCAGTATAACCTTGGTGATGGCGATATCACTGAGTTTAATTGTAAGCAGATCCATGGTGTAAGTGAGATATTAAGCCCGGAAAGGTTTAGTATCACTTTGTGGAAGTTTAACCGATCGAAAGGTTATTTCCCATTGCCGTAGACAAATTAAGGATCTAGATTGCGATCTAGATCCTTGATTTGTCTTTTTTTATCCCCAAAAAAGCTTCGCTGTCAAGTAATAACTCTTTCGGAGATTCAAATGCTACACCTCAAACAAATATTGACGATCGAGCAACAATTCAGATTAGTTGAGTTGTGCCGAGAAATTGCCACAATCGCTCCCTTTATTACGCAAGTAATGCCAAGAAGCGGTCAACCGCTAAATTGTCAGCAAACATCGTGCGGTAAGGTTGGCTGGATTACCGATATAAATGGCTATCGGTACGATCGATTGCAGCCGAATAAAAACCCATTTCCACCAATGCCTGACACTTTGATTGATTTAGCTGTTAAGATTGCTCTTCGGGCGGGCGAACCAGAATACCAGCCTGAAACCTGTTTGATAAACTACTACCGACCGGAAACAGGCAAACTTGGCGTTCACCAAGATAATAGTGAGAGCAATCTCAAGCCAGCTATTATCAGTATCAGTCTCGGCGACGATTGCGAGTTTGTTGTCGGCGGCACATTGCGCTCCGATCCTTTGCAATCGATTACTTTGCGATCGGGCGACATCTTGGTTCTTCATGGCGAAAGCAGACTAGCACACCATGGAGTAAAACGCATTATTCCCAACACAGCCCCCACTGGCTTGTTGAAGAATAACGGCCGCTTAAACCTCACAATCCGCCAAGTGTTTTAGTGAAAAGATTCTCAGCCTCCTAGGTTGAGAATCTTTTTTATTAAACTTTAGCCATTAAATATCAAGCTTCGCAATAAAATAATGACCTTTTACAACTGAAAAGCATGACCAAAGTATTAATTTCTGGCAGTCGTTCAATTCAAGTATTGCCTCAGGAAGCTGTTGAATCTATCGATCGCATTATCGCACAAAACTTTGACATCATAATCGGTGATGCTTTCGGTGTAGACAATTTAGTCCAACAATACCTGAGACAGCGCAAGTATCAGAAAGTTGTTGTCTATTATGCCAAGTATAATTCTTTCGGGAAACCGAGAAACACTAACGGTTATCCGGCTGTAAGCGTTAACGGCAATTATGAAGCCAGGGATAAGTTTATGTGTTTGATAGCCGATTACGGTTTGGCTATTTGGGACGGTTGCAGTCGGGGCACTAAAGCCAATATCGATCGAGTTAAATTGACGCGAGTTATCAAAATCTAATCATTTGATTTAGTAATACCTACAAGTTTTGTGCGAGCGAAACTTGTAGGTATCTCAATCTTTTAACCTACAGTTAGTTTTTGCATTGGAACCTACAGTCAAGCCTTCGGCAAGAGTGATGAGTGAGATTTCTCGCTCGTCCACTTATCCCGAGGTTTCAATCATGACCATCGTAATTCGCAATATCAAAGAATCCCGCCAAATCTTTGATATCAGAAGTTCCACCGGAGATTTCTTCCATGTAAACAATGGAAAAACAACAATTATGGCTGAAGATGAACAAAAATTGTTCAGGCAAACTAACTTTGTAGTTGGTTATGCCGGAACAGATATCCGTTTATCTTCGTGGGCAGACAAAATGCGACGTGGACTGACGAATATCAATCTTGATATGCCAGTCCACAAGTTAAGAGAATATCTTTGGATATTGCTTAACACTGATTTCTCTCTTCTAGATCGCAAACAGAAAAGAGATATGGGGTATTGGCAGCTTGAACAATATCGCTCTATAGCGGAAACTTCCAAGCAAAATGATATAACCTTATGGGTTTTATCCAGCCACGATATCCAATCGGCAGAGCTGTTTAAACGATTTTTCGTTTATTTAGCTAGTTTGTAAAAAAAAAGCCTTAGATCCTAATTAGGATCTAAGGCTTTTTTTTTACAATTAGAAAACCATTTTTTAACTTAACGGAGAATGTAATGCAAGTTGTCAACGGCAAGATTGATGGTTTTATCGGCAAAGATAAAATCTACATTGGTCGATCGAAGGCAAGAAAAGAAATGTCATTTAACTGAACTAGGAAAAGCTTTCAGCAAAATCGTCGGGGAAATTCAAGCTTAAATTATGCTTCGCTTTTATGTGGTGATGTTTCATTGATTTTTCATGTACTCACCACTCGAATTATTTGATTACCAGATTGCTGTCGATCGCGAAATCCACGCTCAAGCAGAAATCAAGGAATACAACACAGCATTTTTCACAGGACACCGAGGAGTAGGGCGATCAGTTGTTAAGCCAATCAACAAACTGATTGATATGGCGATCGCTCAAGGCGTAACTGAGTTTTTCTCAGGAATGGCGATAGGTACAGATTTGCTAGCAGCAGAAATATTGACCGATCGCAATTTACCGTGGAAAGCAATCACGCCGTGTCCGTACCAGTGCATCAAATGGTCAAAGCCGTATCAGAATGCTTACTGGCAGTTGCTGCGATCGGCAGATGCTGAAATACGCATTTCTGAAAATTACACGCCCACCTGCATGATGGAACGCAATGCTTACATGGTAAAGCACTCCGATTTGTGCTTGGCAGTGTGGGATGGTCGAAGCAACGGCGGAACTTACCAAACTCTTAAAATGGCTTTGCGAGCCAAGAAACTAATTTTTGCTTACAACCCTCAAAGCAATTCTTTCAGAACGATTGACGACCATTTGTAACTCGCGCCAAGCCCCTTTTTAATGGGGCTTAATTTCCCATGAGAAAACGCATCACAGCTTTTTTCACTGGCAACTACTGGATTACTAAAGACTACCGCAAAGAAATCGATCGCCTAATTGATTTGGCGATCGAACAAAACACCCGTCATTTTCTGTGCGGTATGCAGCTCGGTTTCGATCAAGTAGTTGCCGATATTCTCATCGATCGCCGATTGCCCTGGACTGCTGTACTGGCTCATCCAAATATCGATCGTCCCTGGAAACCCCGACAGCGCTCTCGATTTCGCAAACAGCTAGAGAAGGCACCGCAAATAGTGATTCTGTATCCTCAAGGTTTTCACGGTTCTAAGGCGATTGCTTGGCGCCACATGATACGAAAATCGGATATTTGTCTGAGCATTAATTCTGGATTCCATTGGGATTCTGAAAGACAAACCGATCGAGGCGGACCTGGTGATGTGATTGATTTGGCGATCGCGAACAACCTCCAAGTTTTTCAAATCAACCCAGTAGGCAGAGCGCTATCAGTAACAAATCCACCGAAACAACTTTGCTTTTGTTTCCAGTAACAACAACACCAAAATCATGAAATCTAACAAGAAAATCACCGCTCACATCCACAATCGAATTGCTAAGTTAGCAGTTGCTGCGATCGAACGCGGAGACATCACAAGCTGCGATCGAATCCCCGACACCGAAAGCTATTTGATTGTGCGTAGCTTGCGGGACGGAACGTCATCGGGATACTTGCCGACTACTTATACCGCCCTTGGAGCTGGTACTTTGCTCTACTTGCTGAATTCTTTTGCCAATAGTTAACACAAAATCACCCTCTAAAAACAAAGCAATGCTTCGCTTTTAGAGGGTGATTTGTATTTAGCAGGTAAATCATGAAACTCACAGCAACCCAAGAAATCATTGAGCAAATGTTGGATAAACTCGATATCAACATTGATGCAATTGTAAACCGTCTTTTTGGCACTGGCTTTATTGACGATCGATTCACCTCAGACGAAGTTAAAGTCGCTTTCTACAACTGGTTTATGTACCACGTAGAGTGCATTGAGGCTGATGCAGAATTTCACATTAAAGGTGAAAAGCGGTTCTATCAATCCTTGCCTTACGATCGGCTAGAATTTGAACAACCTACCGCAGAAATGGAAGAACATTTTGCCGATTGGCGTGAAAGTCAGCGAGATGAGGCTTACTACGAAGAAATGGCAGCATATTTCAATCCTCCAAATCAATTGGCAGAAGTACAGGCAGAAGTTTAGAAAAAACAGCGGTTGTTCAAGCTAGCAACCGCTGTATCAAATCTGTTAAAGCTACCTTATCATACCATGAAACACCTACAAAGATTAGCCGAAATTCGTTGCGCGATCGAATCACTAAAAGCTGAAGCAGAATCGATCGAAGCTGACGCAATTCTCGAAGCTTTCGATATTGTTGAATCCGAAACATCAGTTAACGGTAAAAGCTTAGTCTTTTCTGATACGAATGCTAAAATTGTGTTAGTTTTACGCAACCGTTACGACGACAAAAATACCTCGGTTGTGCGACTAGATGAAGATATCAATCGCGAGTACGATAAACTGTGTCGATCGAACGCAACCGCCATCGAAAACAACAAAGCTTACATCCAAGAACTCACAGAAATGATAGAAGCAGCAGAAGCAAAACAAGAAACACTTCTGGTTTCTCCCTACCTAGAAACGCTTCGGAAGCAGCGGGCGATCGCACTCAAAAAGACCGAGCATAAAGTACCGAGTTTGGCGGTTTATGTAAAGTAGTGCTTCGCTTTCGGGCGTTGATTTTCTTCGCCAAAATGCGGTAAGGCTGAATAGAACCGCAATCAAAAACTAATTAACAGGAAAATAACCATGAACCCAATCATCGTTGACGGCTTTGCATTTCGTATTCCAGGTCTCCCTAGTCGTTACAGAGCAAATTGTAGTAAAGATTTTGGCCTCTTTGTCACAGGCGATACCAAAGGTATGAACTGTTCCAAAGCGGAGAAAGCTGGTTTAACTCGTGGCAGTTTTGTGGAGATGGCGATTTGTGCGATCGGGCAGAAAACTCTCACTTTCAAACCTCATTACGAAAACGAGTCTTTCACAGAAATCTGGGGAATCCCCGTTGCTGGTGAGATGAAAACTCACTTTCATGAAAAGTGCTCAGAGTTGTCAACTTTTCTGATTCATCGTCAATCACAAGACAAATTGAAGGGATTGGTGGAAACATTTGGACGGGAAGCATTCAATAATTGGGTAACTGAAGGAATGCCGACTAATTATGCTGAATATGCTCTAACAAAAGCATCTGAAGCCTACTTTAATAACATCTTTCGGTTTGAGATGATGCAAAGTGAAGGCAACTATGGCACTTACTACTCAATTGTGACTAGCACTCGCCCGATCGCAACTCCCTTTGAAGAAGCTGCTGTCAAAGCTGCACGCCAAATCTTTGAAGATGACCAACGCGGAATTGGGCATTGTGTTGACCAACGCTTAGTTGAGAATCAGCAACTGTGCTTGGCAATGGGCTCAACTCCTGATGAGGCTATTGAATTAGCATCAAGCCCAGTTACCCGACAAATCAAAGGTAAGTAATCCATAAAAGTCGGGGAGAAATCCTCGGCTTTTTTTTATGTCAAGCAAACTAAGGAGAAAATCATGAGCAATATCGAATGGACGAACTTAACTTGTAATCCCATTCACCTAATTCGTGAAGATGGCAGTCACGGCGGACACTGGTGCTATAAAGTGAGTCCAGGATGTGCGAATTGTTATAGCGAAACACAGAACCAAAGCAATTATTTCAAATTCGCCAGCAAATTGCCTTACACAGGTAAAGCGCCAGATAATTTGATTTTTGACGAAAAGGTGATGCAAGAATTGCTGAAAATACGATCGCCCAAGAAAGTATTTTTGGGCTCGATGACTGACTTATTTGGTGAATGGGTGCCCGATGAATGGATTGACAAAGCTTTTGCTTATATGGCGATCGCACCACAACACACTTTTCAAATCCTGACCAAACGCCCGGAGCGGATGAAAAAGTATTTAGATGGAATTACAGGATATCGTTTGTACCAAGCATTGCTGTCCTGTTATTGGGAAGATGCTGATTTTCCCAGGCACATATTGAGAAAATATCCAACACAGGAAGCATTCCTAGAATTATTTGAGAATCTTGGTTTGCCCGATCGATCAATACCAAACATTTGGTTGGGCACAAGTGTGGAAAATCAAAAAGCTGCGGACGATCGCATTCCATCACTCTCGCAAACCCCGGCAGCCGTTCGGTTTTTGAGCTGCGAACCGTTGTTGGAGTCGATCGATTTACGGAAGTATCTTGGGCTTTGTTCTGGTTGCCAAACTTGCGAATTTCATGGTGGACACCGAATCAGTAAATCAATGCTGGGCTGGATAATTGCCGGGGGTGAATCCGGTCCCGGTGCACGTCCTTGTCATGTTGATTCGATTCGATCGATCGTCCGGCAATGCAAGCAGTCGGAAACAGCGGTATTTGTGAAGCAACTTGGGTCTACACCCATAGAATCCAATCCTTATATTGCTGGAATTGCAGAAACTCATCGAGTGATTAGGCTTAAAGACCGCAAAGGTGGCAATATTGATGAATTTCCCGATGATTTGAAAATTCGAGAGTTTCCATAAAGCTTAGCTGTAAGGTCGCTTCGCGATAAGGAAGCGATCTTTCAATTGAAGGCGAAGTTTTTATGTTTATCGAATTTAACGGCGTTTCGATCGAATTTGAGCAACTTCTTGAGCAATCCTATTGGAGTAATGGCAACCCAGGAGATTGGACATATTCGATCGAAAATGGCACATATTGGGGAATTAGTTCAACCCTCGAACAAGCATTTTCACAAGCTAAAATCGATTTCGCCAAGTTAAAGGAAGATTTTAACGTTACAGATAGTGATTTAGCTTGTGAATGGCAGGCAAGACACGGTATCGATCGTGTTTATCTTGACGATGACAATCAAGACGAATTTTAAGTAAATCAAAGTTCCCCCTTGGGAACTTTTTTTAAACGCAATCTAAAAAGCTGAAGCCATGAAACCAATAGACAAAAGCACTCATTTGTCTCGCCAGTATTCACTGGGGACAGGGACATTGGCGGGTGCTAGAATCGGTTGAGGGCAAGCGATATAAGAAGTTAAACGGATTTGGATATAACCTATTTTCGTCAATCATTTTTAGCTTGATTAATCCTCAAGAATAGCCTAAAATAAGTTAAGCTTGAGGATTAATTAATGATAGTAGCTGGTACTGGATATCTTTGCTATTCAAAGTTTATCTTTGATGGCGATACTTTGAATCTTGATTTTCAAGGCGAACAATTCAAAGCAAGACTGCAATGGATTGATTCGCCTGAATCTAGAAAAAACTCACAATCGAGTACAGATTCTAGAATCCTGAAACATTGGGAGTGGGCAGAAAAAGCTAAAACAACTTTGGCGAATTTAGTAGCTGGTAAACCGATCGTCACAATTCCGATCGAAAAAGACTCATTCAATCGGTGGGTTTGCGACTGCTACCTCGAAACAGTAAAAGCAGCAAACAACGTACAAATCCAGCTTTGCAAAGCCGGAATGGCAGCTACTTACCTTCCGTTTAACAGGTTTTCATACAGCACCAGAGAACTAGCTGTAATTCGAGGAATTATCACCGAGACAGCTAATGCCAATCGTAAAAAACGTGGCATTTGGTCAGAACCAAATTTTATTCTCCCTTACGAATTTAAAAAACTAACAATCTAACCAATCAGCAAATTCGACTGCACAACTCATCTAATTCTCGACCTTTTTCCAAAATAATTGATTTTGCCAGTGCCTCAAGCTGAAAAATATTTTGGGGACTGGCATCATCGATATCATCATTTGCGATCGTCAGCGAAGATTGAAATCGATAATACTGCTGTGGCTTCAGTATATATTCAAGTTCAATTGCCACAGATTCGCTCATCCCGTCCATCATGATATTTATGAGCGGTTCGAGCCACTGCAACATCCCCCAGTTTTTGGCTTCTTTGCCCGAATATTTGCGAGTTAAATTTCCTGTCCCCAAAGAAACTAAAGTAATTTCTGATATATTTTTCGCAATTCTTAAACATTCTGCAATTGCAAAGCTAGCAGGATTGTTAGCGAAAACTCCACCATCAATTAACGCATAACCCCCCAATTGGTATGGCTCAAAAAAAGTTGGTGCTGCGGTCGTTGCCATAGCCGCTTGTGCCATAGTCGCATCCGATAATTTCTGAAAATTTCTTGTTTGTGTGTTGGCACTGTTATTTACGAAAAATATTGGCATCCGAGATTCAATATCGTAAGCGGGAATTAAAATATTTGTTAGCGCTCGATCGAGAGTTGTTTCCCCTAGCACCTCATCGATCGCAAATTGTCTGCCTTTCGATGAATATTTCGGTTTAGTTAAATCATCTATTTTTGTGAAAGATTCGATCGCTGGTTCTTTAAATATTTTTTCTCCCTTGCGGTACAAATCAATTAATTGGTCGATCGAACAATATGCTTCCAACCCGTTGTCGGCTGGCGCAACTAGCCCGCTTAGCCAGCATCCCCCCCGTTGAAGTCCCCACAATCAGATCGAACATCTGCCAAATAGCCCGGTTTGTCCGCTTTTCTATTTCAGCCAAAATCATTGCTGGGATAATTCCTCTAATCCCGCCACCGTCGATCGATAATATTTTCATTTTTTTTACTTTGCACTATTATTGATTGTATAATTATTGTATACTTATTGGAGTATAGAATGTTAGCCACTAAAATTATTCAGTACATGGAAGCCCGGAAATATCAAATTTTTCGGGGGAACAGAGAGCTAAATATTGTTTATGTTGAGGGGATGAACACCGATGGCACGCTAAATGGCGACGAACCAAACCACTTTAACGATGTGCGGATGGTAATTGAATTTAACGATAAAGTGCCGATCGTCAGCGGCAAGTGGCAAGCAACGACCGAACCGGGATTCTATTACACCGACAATCCGATGAATCCAAGCGGTGCAGCGCGCATTGCTTTCGGTCAGTACAAGGCATGGCAGGTTGGCATTCACGGGATGAGCGAACCTCATGAAGCTCTAGTTCAAGTAGATTGGGTTAAGGTACACCGGGATTACAATCGAGATATGCTACGGACTAGGGATGATATTTATGAAGGCAACTTTGGCATCAATCAACATCACGGGTACGATCATCCCCAAAATGATATTTACACAGCCAGCGCCGGATGTTTGGTCGGGCGCACTCGCGCAGGTCACGCTCAATTTATGAATGTGATTAAAAGCGATCGGCGCTATCAAGCCGATCCAAATTTCATATTCACAACTACAATTATCCCAGGAAATAAACTATGAGTTTCAACACAAAATCTGTTTTTAATTCCGGCTCCAACTTTAATTCCGGTTCCAGTTTTAATTCTGGAACCGGAAGCAGTTCCGGCACCAAAACCAAAAAACCTGTTCCAACAACTAAAATAAGAACGCTTACAGTCAATAAATGCGGTTACGTGGTTTTATCGAATACTGCATCTTACCCTCTGTCAAAGCTTGTTTCGGTCAACGGGATATCCCGAGGCAGTATCAATCCGATTGCTTTTGTTCCTAGTGGCAAAGAGAAAAGTCCTTCTTGCAAAGTAGGAAGTTACGGCGCAAAAATCCAATCTCGGCACTTTTCTCACAACAATAAACTTTATGTTTTTTCTAGCCCTGCGGGTCCTGGAGCAAAAATCAAACTTGTTTACGACAAATAGCAATTGAAAATAAGTAAGGCAACACAGCAAATTTGTGTTGCCTTACTTATGATTTATGGTTAATCACTGACTCGCTTCTCTCTAATTTCCAAAATATCGATTAGATGACGGCGAATTCTTAAATCGCTTCCTGTAGTTTTGAGCAAAATTTCAGCAGTCAACGAACTCAAGAAAATTACAGTTAGGATAAAGAACACAAAAAATCTTGGACTTCCTGGCAACCAATTAAATAAATTAGTTATCTCTATCATTCTTTTAGTCTCATTTTTATGGGTGGCATGAGAAGCTTCTAAAGCTTCTACTTTCATTTCTAATACCCTAACTCTTTCTACAAAAGAATCGGGTAAATCGGGAATGTATTTCATAATTTTACACTCACTCAATAAACATATTTTAACCAATATCTTGTAAGTGAAAATACTGAATTTTAACTGTAGCAAATAAAACTTTAATATAGTCAAAAATCACAACCGATCCCAGAAATCCAAAAAATCAAACCATTTGCACATAATTTTGAGAACCAACTTAACCTCAATAATTTTGATTAAATTGAATTTAAACCACTCAGTAAATCCGTTCAAACTTGGATCGAGATATCTCCGCTGTTTAGCGTAGCGTCTGTGCATTGCAAGTTCAAGCTGCCTCATGTTGTTGGTTTCAACACAAATAATAAAATCTAAAGATTCGTAGATTTCGCTAAGCTGGTTGTATCTTTCAGTCATGTATCTGGTTAGCCCAATTTTGTAGCACTTATATTTTCTGGAATATACAATAT
The DNA here is from genome assembly GCF_020738565.1 of Microcoleus sp. PH2017_12_PCY_D_A. Classification (NCBI taxonomy): domain Bacteria; kingdom Bacillati; phylum Cyanobacteriota; class Cyanophyceae; order Oscillatoriales; family Microcoleaceae; genus Microcoleus; species Microcoleus sp. PH2017_12_PCY_D_A. The sequence goes on from NZ_JAEQCI010000031.1 coordinate 45,435, forward strand.
ATACAAAACCAGGGACATAATCATTGCGCTGTGTTTGATTCGATCGTAGTTTTTGTCGCGCATCGCCCTTCAAAATAGGTTTATTTTTCATCAGTTATTTTGCCAAATTTTGATTCAAGTAAACTATACCATTCTTTAGATTTTAGAAACGGTCTACCGCTATTACCTTTCATAAATATCTTTGTGCTTGTTTGAGTCACCCCAAGTTGGAGAATTTTGAGGCTCAACCACAAAGCTTTATCAGGGTCGATCGGGATTAATTCGATCGCATCTTCCACTTCCGCATTTGGCACGCTGTACTTCCTCATCAGCCCAAAAACCCGCGCTAAAGCCTTGGTTCGTTCCTTCTCGGGAAGTGTGGAAGCAGGGGAAGCGATTAAACTAGAATTCTCTTCTGGCAAGGCTTTTGGGAATTCCGGCTGTACTTCCACAGCGAACATATCGCTTTCAGAACTGGGGAAGTCATCAATAGGCAAAAACTCTGCATTCCAAGCGTCTAGCAATCGCTTTTTAGCTACCTCTAAAAGTTCTTCCGAGGTTGGTTCAGTTTGTACTTGTGACTTGGGTTCGGGCTTTGGTTGGGGTTCTATTTCAGGAGATAGATCGGCTTTGCTAACTGTGGCAAAACCGCCATCCTCCCGCTGCCACTTGCTCAGATCGGGGACGATCGCCGGGAATTCTCCCACCTCAGAACTAATCCAAGCACTGCGTTTACCAAAGGATTCCAAATAGTCCCTAACTTTTTGATACTTAGTATATTCTTCGCTATCTTTCGGAAAGCGATTGCAGTAAGACTCGCACTCCTCAACTGCAAATTTGCCCATATAAATGGAGCAGAAGCATTCGGCTAAATCGCTTTCACCTTCCAATCCCCAAGTGATAACTTGCCTACCTTGAGCTAAAGCAAAAATACGGATTTTAAGCTCGCGACAAAGCGTGAGGTATTCGCCCATCAAATCGCGAGCTGATGGCGAAATAACCTGTTTATTTTCTACTATCGCTTTGATGTTCTTGGCGATCGCCTTCCACTCGTCAAATGCAACAGACCAATAGGGGTAATCAATTCCATCAGCCATCAGTACAGTTCGATCGATGCGTTCTTGCTGAAGTTTCAGCATCTCCGATCGAATGGCAACATAATCTTCTGGTACGCCTACAACATCCAAAAAACGCCACTGATGCGGTTTGCGCTTGATGCTGACCACAAACTTTTTCTCGGACGGAAAGACATCTAGCAACCAATCAACCAACATTGTTTTGCCACCGTTTGTCGGAGCGACGGCGCGAATGTGGGTGTAATTTTCCGGTTGGTTGCGAAAGTCTGCCCAGTCAAAAAATTTAACCCCGAAGTCAGGGACGATCGGCAGTTCTACCCCAAACGGAAATGAAGATCGATCGACTATCAGTTCTTCTGTTTCCGGCTCTGGCTCTGACTTATTTACTTGTTCAGTTTCCAACAACGCTTGTTCATGGCGAAGTTTGGCATCAGCAACTTGCTGGCGTGCCCATTCGGGGTGCTTGTGCGCGATCGAAGTTGCCAGCGCTTTGTCTGCATCAAGGGCAAAATCTTTCACCGCTGCTGCTGCCCGAGCAGTTTGTTTATCGATTTCTTCTTGAATGATTATCGGGCGCGTAGCCTCTGCCAGTTCCCGCTGCTGCTGTTTCTTCTCGGCAATTGCGCTGTCGATCGCCCGCTGTTGGGCGATCGCATTTTTGAGGGATTGCTTGCGGTTGAGGAAGCAGCCAATCGCAGCAACCGGAGCTACTAGCCGAACGATCGACCAATTCTTCGTTGATGCCGGGGCGATCGACAGCGCGATCGCCAAACAACCGCCGATAAGACTACCCATCATTCCTGTAGGGCTAGTCATCGTTGCCTCCTAGCATCCCGAGCAGCATTAGAAAAAGTGCGATCGCCCCAACAGCAATCAAAATGTGTTGGATTGTGACATATTTGAGCGATTCCCACCACGGTGCAGCGAACCCCAAGAAGAGTGCAATCCCACCGCTGCGCCACAGCGATTTCTCGGTAGAACTGCGCGGTGGATAAAACAAAATTACTCCGGTTGCGATGAAAGTGCCGGCGATCGATAACCGCAATAATTCAGGATATGCCCGCCCGATGTTGGCTGCTAATATTCCAGCCGAGAAAAAAATTCCCCGAGTTGCCCAATCGTATCGATCGAGCAATTCTAAAAGTTCAACTGATTCTTTAGTTTTTGATGTTTCCATGTTTTTTAACTGAAGAATTTCTTAAGTTTGCTGGCTCCTTTGGCAATTCCACCGCCGATTTTTTTGGTTGTACCCAGTACATTTTTAGCAATGTTGCCCGACCAAGAAAAACTGATCGAGTCTGGTGAACGACCTGTCGGTAATTGCTGTTGCTGGCTACCTGATGCTATGAAAGTTTTAGGGCGATCGGATCGATCGTTGCCTCCAACACCAAAACCACCGCCCACAACTTTGGGATGAGTTTCTGCATCGCTGCCGTAGGTAAGAAAAAGTTTAGCCGCTTCGTACTCATCAACTAATTCTGATTTCCACTGTTCGATCTCTTGAGCAGAAGCTATGCCAGCAGCAATACTTTCCTGGAAATTAGTAAAAGCTGCGTTAACTTTATCTGTTGCTTGTTGAAGAAAAACAATTTCTTTGCTATCGATTAACCGTTTATCTTCTGTAGCTTGATGTTCGATGACTGTCTTTTTAGACTCAAGTCTGTGATCTTGAACTCCGTTGCGAGCTAAAAATTTGGCTTCAGCGATCGCCATATCAACCGTAGACTTCTTAACTTTTCTAGCACTATCAAACCCCTGTTTGACCATTTCTGCTTGGGCTTCAGACCACTCAACAGTGCCGTCCACAATATCTTGCCATTGAGATTTCATCTTGGGAATCAACTTTCTGAGTTCCCGAAATTGTTCCGCTACATCGGCAAACCGGGCAAAATCTGCGTTAGTCCAGCTTGCGATATTGCTGATGTCAACGGCGTAATGGTCGTTCAAAGACTGCAAAATTGTGTCTGTAAATCCAAAACTTTTGACTGCATCAAACAATGTCTTTTGTTGGCTTGAACTTACAGCTAATTTACCAGCATCGTATTTTACAATTGCCATTTTTTTCTCCTAGTTTTCGTATTTGTTAAGCAGCCATACTGTTACTGCGATCGCCAGTATCCAGTAAAACTTATTGAGCTTCAGCTTTTTTGTCCACAAATCCAGTAAACCAATTTTTTCAGTGACATTCGATTTTACTGAACTTTTAGGCGTAACTTTTGCCTCTGAAGTTTTGACAGCAAAAGGTACTGGCAGAAACACTGCAATTGTTGCAAAGGTTGCAGTTGTTGCGATGACTCCTGAAAATACAATCAATTTCCAGTTATCAGTCGCTATCGATCGCAGCGGAATTTGGTTGAGATTGGCAGGCTGAGATTTCGATCTCTTGACGTGAATGTAATCGGCGATTGACGCGATCGGGCTTCTTAGCAACATTGATTTTCAACTCAACACAACATCAAAACTTCCATGTCACCTATTTCATGTGACAGTTTTATTGTCGGCAAATTCAACAAAAACAAAAGAAATAATTTGGTTTGCTGAGCTTGCCGATTCTGCTGCTGAATAAGAATTTCGTTGACAATATCCTCACCCAACAGCAACAAATCTATTCCGACCACATCCCGATTTGCTTGGGTTGAGGTTTTTTTTCCCCTGGCAAACTTGCACCTTTCATGTCGATCGGCACTGAAGCCACGATTTTCCCGATAGCTGAAAAATTGCTACGGATATTGCCGACTCGATTGGAAAGTGCTGCTGCCAAATTAGTTGCCAGCGAATAGGTGAAAACATCGACCAGTTGTTCGGCTGCTGCTGCTCCAGCATCGGTCAAACCTAGTGCTGCTTCAGTCATGATTGACTGAATTGCTACAGTCATCTCACCTTTTTCTTCAGGCTCCCCGACTTGTTCGTTAATAGCTTCTGGGTTAATTTCATTGTGTGCCTGCTGACTTCCTGTTCGATCGCAAGCAATCTGCAAAATCGCTTCACTCGGAGCCATTAACATCGATCGCACTAAATCGAAATATCTTTTTAATTCCGCCATATCCTGTTCGTCAATTTGAGAATTCTGCCAATCTTTGTGACCCAATGCTTTCCGCACGTTGGTGATATCAGCAACTTTGGTTAATCCCAATTGAAATTTAGCTTCTGTTCTCGTAATCATTCTGTGTTTCCTCAAAATAGTTTGCTGTTTCTAGTCCAACATTTTCTAGATATTCGATGGTCTTTTCGGTGCTGCGATCGAACTGCTGATAAATTCGTTCGATTTCCACCAAGCACCACCTCAAAAAATCTGAAAATCTGCGCCCGTACAACCTTCGATCAACTTCGGGGCATAACTCCAGCAGTTCCAGCCGACGTTTGAATGTTGCCTCAGTCATTGGGCACGCAGTTCCAGGATTTGCCTGAGCTCACTTCGCGTCCACCACTCCCGCTTGCCTTCTTTTATTGCCTTTAGAACTTTTGATCGCACAACACGACGGGCTTTGAACGATTCGGGCGATCGATATTCTGGTGGAATGCCACCAAATTCTAAAATCTGATCGTCGGTAAGGTGAAAGCTGTTACCGTCTGAATCAAAAATCTCAGAAAGCCTTACTGCATTTGCTTTGTCGTTCATGGTGAGCTACTTGCCGAGCTACTTTTGTGCATTTATTTCGGACACAAAAGTAGCTCACAGACACCTAAAAAAATAAACCTAACGTCCACCAGCTCGCGGTGGCGCTGCATCAGAATTTGGAACAACTGCCGTGCAATCCCAGTACCCCATATCGCGAGCACCGCCCTTAGTTCTGGCGATCGCCTCTTCTACAGTTCTGCCCCGTACTTGCATTTTGATATCCGGGTTGTACGCGCGAACGATCGTTACTGCGTGTGTTGGTTGTAAAATCATGTTGTGTTTCTTTCCAGAAATATCACCTGCTCAGCGGAAGCTGAGTAAAGCTAGGTTGGTGCTGTAACACCAACCTAGTTCTGTGTTTGCAGGATTTCTTGACTGTAACATCCCATGGATGTTACGTCAATACAAATACTAAATATTTTATGCAAGATTTCCGTACAGTCGCAGAATATAGTAGAAAGATGACTAAGAAAAAGGGAAGCAGGGACAAACGCGATCGGCTGACATTCGATATCTCGGGGCTGCGCGATCGGCTGCTGGCTCAGGCTGCGGAACCGGGGCAGTCGCTAGCATCGATCGTTCGCATGATTTTACTGGAGGGCTTGGAACAACGCGAAAAAAAAACAGATGATCGCGATTGACGATCGGCTGGGTTTTCGATGATATCTAGTTAGCGGAGTGGGAAGTTCACCCGAATCCATTCTTCAAGTTCATCCCGCGTCCAATCCCGATCGCTGCTCTGGTTGTAGTTCCGCCAGCGGACATAGGCTTCCTTCATTGGAGAGTCGATGTCGATCGTGCAACGGTCTAGCTCTGAGTAGAAACTTCTCATAATCAGCACTTGCGGGTTAACTAGACTCGGGGTTGAGTAGCTACATAAATCGGTCTGATACTCCTTCACCCCACCCTTGAACACTGTCATCGTTGTTATACCCGTCTTCTTGTTCAGTTTGTAAGTGACACTGCGATTTTTGTACATCGCTAAGATTTTTGCGTTTGCTTCCTTGATCAATGCCGAAAGCTGTTCGCTAGTGGCGGTAGGCATGATGTAGCCGCCATTAGTAAGAACTTGACGCAATACTCGATTAGCCCAAATACGGAAAGGAATAGATACCCAACTAGCAAAATCTATTGCTATTTCAGGATGTACCCAAGTTTTAGGATAATTGCTTTGGTTTTCTGAAAAGATTAACTCGTCTTTTGTGATACCTAAATCTAAACACAAAGCATCAATGTAGTCAATTACATTTTTAGTTCTGAAATACTGTGCGATCGTAGTATTTTCAGATTTTGCCATGTCTGTTAAACAAACATAACCTTTACTGTTTTGTTCAATTTCCTGATTTTTCCAAATGTGCAACATTATTTTTTCTCCATTTCTGGCGTGTACATACCATCCTGAAAAATATGATCCAAAACAGTCCCAAAAATCCATTCTTGAATAGCTTGAACCTTGGGATGTTGATTATTGGGAGCAAGCAAAAAAGAGTAAAAAAGTGGTTCAGCTACATACAATGCAGGCCTACCCACTGGTTGTTTAACCTTCTCTAAGAATTTAAGCTCTCTTTCACGCTTAGCTAAAGACCTGAAAGCATCTGAGGGATTAGGTAAGTCAAAATACTTTCCTAAATCCTGGACTTTTAGCAAAAGATACGGAGTTCCATCAGACATAGCTGACTGAGTGCTACCTTTCTCAATCATGTGGACACCCTCTTCCCGTAAAATCTCGAAAAAAAGCTGTAATTTGTTCATCGATTATTCTTCTATCAGAGTAGGAGTGCAAATTTGCACCTCTGATATTTCTGTACTATAGAAGTTTAATATAATTAATCTATTAAATGCAATAAGCAAAAGTACCTAATTTAGTATGTAACGGAAGTTGACCCGAATCCATTCTTCAAGTTCATCCCTCGTCCAGTCCCGATCGCTGCTCTGGTTGTAGTTCCGCCACCGCACATTGGCTTTCTTAATCAATGCCGAGAGTTGTTCGCTAGTGGCGGTAGGCATGATGTAGCCGCCACTAGCATCTATTTTTGGAAGAATTACCTCAAAAACTTCCCATCGATCGATAAAACGGCTATCGCCGTTATTGAGAATACCCACAACCCTTATCCACTAAGAATTACAGGATAGATACTTAAGGTTTGGGGTAGTGGGGGTCGCACGTTCAAATCGTGTCGCTCCGATTCACAAAACCTTCTCTCTGAGGAGGTTTTGTCGTTTCTACGGTTATTTGAGTCAGCTGTGACTGTTGTTGCCCCAGAGCGCCCCGGCACTCTTGAACCCCCTCATAGCCCTGGATGAAAACACGTACTTGCCCTGATGGCTGGTGGCCTCATTGCTACATTCTTCATCTAACCTTGCAAATTTTTAACGAGATGCGCCCATTGAAACCTTATGGGAATTAGGGTTTTCGACTTAATGCCCGATTAGCTTGTACGATCGCCCCATCGCCCCATGCTTGCTTCTCTCAAACGGCGTTATTTAACATAGTCTGAAACAGCGTATCCAGAGAAGTACCAGACGCTTTTGCCATCGCAGAAATCACACTCGTCCGAGCAAAAGAACAATACAGCCCCGCTTCCAAAAACCAAGGCTGCCCCCTGGAGTCAATGCGGAAATCAAACAGACTGTAATGCCTGCAGCCCAAGGCTACATGACATTTTTTAGCAGCATCCCAAACCCTCTCTGTAATCGGGTCGCTAGGATCGACAATCCACGATTTGTTATTATCCTTAGCAACCATAGTTAAGTCACCACTTTCATCTCGTTTGAGCTTATCCTCATAACTCCGAATCGGCCGCTCATCTTTGTCCATCAGGTACTCTTCCAGCGGCAAGCAGACAAGTTCACCATCCCGAACAATAATGCCACATCTGACTTCTCTGCCGAGTTCAATAAATGACTCTACCAATACTTCATCCGAATAACCAAATGCTGTCTTCAAAGCAGAGTCGTAGTCAGAGGGATTTTTTACCAAAACTACCCCCAAAGAATTATCTGCATCCACAGGTTTGAGCACTGCGGGAGGAGGAATTTTGGGAGTATCTCCGGCGCGAAGCAATTCTCCTTCGGGCACCCTGACACCTGCTGCCGCCACAACCGCTTTTGCTTTCGCTTTGTTAGCAGTCAGCGCCATCACATCAGGAGTATTTCCCACGTAGGGAATCTTCAACAAATCAAACAAAGCTCGATAGTATGTCATCCCGGGAACGCAAAACATCTGCGGTAACATCACATCGATTTTGAGTGCTGTCAGAACCTGAACTGCTTCGGCTAAGGACATCGGATCGGCGGCGGCGAGATCCTCGCGACTCAGAGATTTCGGAAACCGCCATTGGAGTTTTTCTTCGTTGATGAGCCTCCCGTAGGGGCGGGCAACGCTTACGGGCGAAACGCAGGCAATATGAAATTCATAGAGTGCTGGATTGGCGGTGAATTCAATACAATTTTCGGCATAAAGGCGCGATAAATCTCCGTAAAACTCATCAACAGCAGACCCCACCAAATGCAAAACACGCAATACCGACATAATTAATCTCCAGCCAATTCGACAAGCTTACCAATATTAAAGTCAATCCGAATCCAGCCCTTAAGCAGCCGTAAATTTCCTAGCAAGAGGGATGGTATATGCACGTGATGAACCATCAAAAATGGCAGCGGATCGGACCACTCAAAAATAGCATCTTTGCCGCTAGCAATGATTTGTAACCTTCGCCCTGTCTCAACGGGAGACCACAAATGCGTTACCAACCGCCAAATTTCATGGTAGATCCAATAAGTTGGGCGACTTGATTCGAGCGGTTGAATTACAGCAGGCAAAGGCTCTGTTTCTAAATAAGCTTTTGCCACATCGGGATTGTTGTAAAACATGGTAATGGCTGAATGAGTGCGGGGGTTGCACTCGATCGCATAAATGCGTCCATCATCATTGGCTTGAATGAAATCAAAGGAAACTTGCCCAGTTAAATTCAAACCGCCCACAAACCGCCTCACCCATGCTTCGATTTCTGGATGCTCCACCATTTCATAATTTATCTGAAATGCTGACGACTTGCAGCAACAGTGCAGCCGCAGTTCCCCATCGCGGACTGTGCTGTGGGTGCAGTATTCTTGTCCGGGAATAAACGCTTGCATAATCCAAGGATTGCGATCGGAGATAGGCAAATCCTTGACAAATGCCGCTGTCTCTGCGGGTGTATTGCACGGTAGTTTAGTCAGGTCTAACCTGCGTACAGAGTCGTAGGGAATGCTTTTGAGAATGTATTGGCGCTTTTGCCCTGAAAAATCAAAATCAAGCACCTGCTGCGGCCCTGTGATGCAGTAGGACTCAGGTACAGAAAGACCTAATGATGTTGCGACTGCGGAAAACTGATATTTATCATCTAGTTGCTGAACCATTTCTGGATCGACGTGCAGGATTTGGCAGTGAGGCGAAAGTGCCTGTTTAGCTAGAGCATCGTAATAACTGGCAACTGGACTGCAAACTGGTACGTAAACATCTACCGCTTCTTTTTGGACAATTTCTAAAAGTGCATCAATGTAGTCTTTGGATTGAGGATTCGGTACTGTATAAAAACGATCGACTGCCCAAGAAAATCGATGCCCGGTTAACCAGTATTTGTGTGATTCGACCAAAATCACCCGATGGCCGGCCCGATCGAACGATCGAGCTAGCTGCAACGCCTTGGTCATCTTGCCGCCGCTGACCAAGATCGTTTGAGGATTGGCCGCGGCTGTCCTAGACTGAAACGGTTTAACTAGAATTGCCGCCAGCAGGGCGATCGCCGTTACAGCGACATTCAGCGGTAGCACCAACAGCAGCAACAAGAGAGTTCCGACTGTTTTTACTAAATTCCGCAGCCGCCCGTTACCTGCCATTGTTTGAGGCTCAGGCTGCATTGTTGCGATCGAAATTTTTTGCGTCATGCTTTCCTTATCACCCTGAATAAAATTGGTTCGTAGTGAGGAATGCGAGTCCTCTTAATTACCTAGGCTTATTGCATAAATTTTTGATTGATAAGTCAACCGCAGATTTAAGGCAGATCGACGCATATCGACGCAGATAATTTCAAGACTTGAGAGGGAATGAATGAAATTGAAGTAAGAGTGTTTGTAGTGAGGACTCCCTTCCGCATTCAAGAAGGACTAAAGTCCTCACTACAAACCTATTTGAGTGTTCGGTGTCGGATTGTCACCTAGACTCGGCGAATCAGGGTAAGACCATCTCTCAACGGAAGCAGTACCTGCTCGATCCGAGGATCGCCTGCAACTGCTTGGTTGAATTTGGCGATCGCGCGCCCGTTAGCAGTAGCCTCACCTGATAGATAAGGCTGCCCCTGCATCAGGGTATTGTCTGCACAAATCAAAGCGTTGGGTGCCAGCAAATCGGTGTCTAGCAACAAGTTCAAATAGTCTACATATCCAGCCTTGTCGGCATCAATAAAGACCAAATCGAACACTTCACCAGCAGCGGCTAACTCTTTGAGAGTCAACAGCGCCGGTGCAACCTTGACTCTTATTTTGTGACCGTGGTCCGACTCTTTAAAACATTGCTGAGCAAACTCGGCCACGTAGGCATCTAGTTCGCAGGCAACGACTTCGCCGTCATCGGGCAGGGCTTCGGCCATAGCGAGGGCAGAGTAGCCGGTAAACATACCGATTTCTAACACTCGCTTCGCCCGAGTTAAATGCACAAAAAATTTGAGAGTTTGACCTTCGATATGCCCTGAGAGCATTTCTTGCTCTAACTGCTGTACAGTCTCGCTGTCGGAAAACCGCTGGCTCCAATCTTCTGCTTGGGTGCGCCGGGCCAGGGCTGCGAGAGCCGGTGACTCGGGCGTTGTACAGCTATTGATGTAAGGATCTAACCCGCTTGCTAACTCACAGGCTTGTCGCAATTGTGACTTCAGATCTGCATCAACGCTATCTGAGGCTTCTATCTGCTGTGTGAGATACTCTAGTTTGGTCGCCAGGATGCCTAGCGGTGTAACTGGTCTGGGGGCTACTGTCATGCTTTCACACCTGCTGCGATCGCAGCGCTAGCCGTCTCTAGCGAGATATACATATCTTCACCATCTCCACCGCGAGGATAGCCGCGACAAATTTCTTTGTGGATTGCCAGCATTCGATCCAACTCATCTTTTGTCAGATCGTTGATGAAAAAACAGCTTCCGATCGGCTTGGGAACTGCGGCCCGCTGCAAACCATCCCGCGTCCGGCTGATGGATTCTGTGGCTTTCCACAATAATTCAGAGGTGAGATAAGGGCTGTCGATCGCCAAACCGATGCGGCTCATCAATCCTAAAATGCGATCGCGATCGAGGATCGAAATATAGCCCCGCTGCTGAGCAATCGTTGCCGAGAATGCCATATCAATGTTGACACCGTGACCGTGGAACATTGGAATTTCCGGCGTTAGTTCCAGGGTAGGGCTCCAGGTATGACCGTATGCAATCACGCGATCGAGATCGAGCTCGTGCAAGTTGGGTACTTCCAGCCCCAACATGGTGTTAATCGCATCATAGGTGACCTTGTGAGCCACTTCCCGGATCTCTGCCGTACCGTTCAAGTAGCCGAAGTGAGTGTGCAAAAGTGCTTCGCCGTGCTTTTCCAACAGCTCAAAAATTTCGCTGTTGGCGACGACAGCGATCTTGATCAACTCTGCCATGCCGTTACGCACCTGATCCACAGGCAGGGTTTTCAAGAAGGAGAAGTCTAGAATCACCTTTCCAGAAGCGTGATAAGCACCCAGACGATTCTTTAACTTACCGTGGTTGACGGCTACTTTGATCGCGACACTCGCATCAATCAGTCCGATCAGTGTCGTGGGCACTCGGATATAGTTAGTGCGGCGGCGGTAGGTGGAACAGGCAAAGCCAGCCACATCCGTAGTTAAACCACCCCCAACAACCAAAACAGGCTCTTTGCGAACCAGCCCAAAGTCTGCAAACGCATCAACGATCCGCTCAAAAGTCCGCAGCGTCTTATCTGTTTCCTTGATTGTTACCGGAAATACAGTTAAGTCAATCTCGTGATGCTTGAAATAAGCGTGCATTTGCTGGCCGTACAAACCGTAGACTGTCTTGTCTACGACCATTAAACAGCGCCCAAACTGACGGTAGCTCTCTGCAATTTCAGAGTTCTCAAGTCCAAAGGCTCCATCCACGTATAGCAAGCTGAAGTCGATCTTTTCATATCCCTCAATATGAAAGGCTTTTTCCGTAGCTTTGTAAGTTGCTTGGACGTTACCCATGAGATGATCCTGGTATCTTGACATTACATAACTTAACATTTTTTTTAATCTGGATCGCGATCGTCAACCTCTTAACCCGGTTTTTGTCTGTAATTCCACTGATGCCCCAGATCCCAGAATTTTTATGCAAATAAATAAAAATATACTGTCAAGATCGCCCAAATCGGTTGTTTTCCGGGAAGTTTGCTGTGACTCGGGCGATCGCAATCCCAGTCGCGGATTCAAATTCAATCGGTGCGATCGCAAAAACCCGCCTAATTAAGCGGGTTTTGTAGTTGTCCTAAATATTTTCACTCTTGAGCAATAATTAAACAATCAGTGCCAACTTTCGACAAAAAATCTGAAAATGCTGATGTGGGGCTGCTATCTTTGTTGACAACTCTGCGGAGTGTATAGCCTTTTTCAGGAGGTCTGCCGAAAAACGAGTTTCTGCGATCCCAGATATCCCCATTCGGAGTGTTCGGATCTCGATCGATCAAAAAATCCATAATCCACGGCGGTACAGACAATCCAAACGCGATCGGCGTAATGTGCCCGTGCTGCAAAGTTGCATCCGAGAAGCGGAACAAGTAGCTGAAGCGAGAAAATTTGACGGCATAAAGTAACATCCGTCCCGCCATTGATGAATGAAATGTCCAGACAACAGGTTCATAAATCCGCAGTAATAACGTTAGTTGCTCGGGATTCCATTCTGAATTGTACATCGTCAGACAATAGTCCGGTAAAATATTCCCGTCCATAAAGAAGATACCTTGCAGGGTTTCGGGGAATTCGGGTGGATGTTCTGCTTTCATCCAAGTTGCGATATCTTTTAGTTTCTTTGTTTCGATTAACATGGTATTATTTAACCTCGAAAAGTGTTTACATTTCGCACCCAGTTAGATAACCAAAATTAAGTTCGTAGTGAGGACTTTAGTCCTTCTTCAGACAAGGATAGAGGACTAAAGTCCGAAGGATCAAACCTGTCCCGTTAGACAACCCAAAATTAGGTTCGTAGTGAGGACTTTAGTCCTTCTTCAGACAAGGATAGAGGACTGAAGTCCGAAGGATCAAACCTGTCCAGTTAGATAATCAAAATTAGGTTCGTAGTGAGGACTTTAGTCCTTCTTCAGACAAGAAGAGAGGACTGAAGTCCGAAGGATCAAACCTGGTTTTTCGATTAATTACTGCTGCAAATTAGGTGCGGACGATCGCCTAACTTTGCCAACGGTACTAATGACATCCACCAGCATCTTCAGTGCGATATCTTTAGCGGGGCAAATCCGTCCCGCACTCCGATCGCCCACCGCATGAAAACCCATATGATAAGGGCACAAATTCTCCCGCTTAGCGTTGAATTCGTACACCGTAGAGCCCCAGAAACTGCCGTCAAGCAGCCCCAGACTGAGCGGTATCAGTACCTTGGTGCCGGCGGGGAAAGTGCGCTGTTTGCCCCCTACCGTGGCGGTAAATGGCTCTGTCGCGACTCGGTGGGTGGCGCTCACCGGAGCCCAGAGGCGCCCGCATTCCAGGAGGAAAAGCTCGATCGACTGGCGATCGTCCAAATCGAGATCGTCCCAAAAATCCGTCGGATTAATTTGGGCAGTCTGTGTTCCTTTATACGCCGGGAGAGGGCGGTATCCCATAGCCGTGTAACCGAGGTGCAAGGGGCCTTGCAGTCCCGCTATCCCCATAATCGCTGTCATCAGCTTCGCCAATTCCCGCCTAGTCATCCCGTTGTTTTCCGAGCTCACCTCGAAGTCGGCTAAGGCGGGAGAATTTTCGTAGATAGTCGCCGCGCGCTCGATTAAAGCCGACAAATCCCCATGTCCAAACAGGTTCAGGCTTTGCAGCAGGCTGCCCGCGACGGCGAAGTAGTGCGCGGGGCTTTGGCGGATGTAATGTAAATCGGTGAGAAGTTCGATCGCAGACTTGTCATCTGGATTAATCCCAAAAATTACGTAGTGCAGGTATGGAACTAAAAATCCCATCCAGCCGCGCCTGACATCGGTAAAAAATGTTTCCCCCGCACCGTGCGGCATCTCAATATAATCCGCAGCCAGCCGATCGAGCAACCGCCTGCTGGTTTCGTCTTCTTGGCGATCGGTTGTGGCGCTGTTGAAGAGATATTTCTGCATACAGCTTCGGAATGCTGCGTGGTTGCTGCTACCGTCTGGTTCGCGATCGGACAAAGACAGCAGGAAAAGGTTCCTACCGCCGACATCTTGGTTGGGGGAGAGATCGGGATCGAGGACAGAAGTACCCAGCCGCCATCCGCGCGCCTGAGGCGATGTGAGTGCTTCTTCGAGTGTGGCAAACTCTCCCATCACGACTTGTCCCGCGCAGCAAAAGTTATTTCCGAAAGCCAGCCGTTTTGCCGGCAAATAGGTGGGTTCGTTGGCAATTAAACCCTCGATCAGGGCGATCGCGGGCAGCATCGTTTTACTGAGGCCCTCCTCGGGGTTTTCCAAAGCCCAAGCCTGAAACTCATTCAGGGCCGGGTTCATCAGCGGTGAGAAAATAGTATCTAAATTTAGGTTCACGATAATTCCTCCGAGATCCTCTGGCCATAACACGCTACGCATTTAGCAGCAAGAGGGTATTGAACCCCTATTTACCGGGATTTCATACCCTCAAAAATTGCCAAAATCAGTAAGTATAACTATAGCCATCTTTATTTGTGAACGTCGTGGCAATATAGATATAATTCTACTGAATATGTCTGCGTCCAAGTCTAGGCTTATTCCGGAGATTTGATGCAATTTCTCACAATTCCTGGTAAGTATATGTACTCTCTAATTTTTAATTATTAGCCCCAATCTCTGAGAGTCGCAGATAACCGTAGTTATCTGCGACTACTTGCTACTAGATTGAGGCAAAATCGGCGACACCAATCAGACTCGACGATACTCCAATTAAAGAAGCAAAAACTTTTCCGGTTGAGGCAAAACTAATCTGAGTTATGTCATTACTTTCAGTAATTGCCAACAGCGAGAAAGTCACTTTATTACGGAGAATCAGCAAATCTTTGCCATCTTCAAAATCGGCAACCGTATCGATGCCCGAATCATTAGATAGTAAAAAGCGATCGCCCCCGAGGCCAGGGCGAACGCATCTAAATTTAATGTTAACAGAATATGGTATATTGGAGAAGAATTGTTGAGTAACTACAAATTATTTAATTAGGGTTTACCTGTATTAAACTCAAACCTAAAATTACCATCGCCGACCATTTTTCTGACCTAGAAGATCCAATAGTCGAGCGGACGAGACATCATCAATTAATTGATATTATCACCCTCTCAATTTGTGCCGTGATTTGCGGTGCTGATACATGGGTGGATATCGAAAGTTATGGACGAGCCAAATATGAATGGTTAAAAAAAAAATTTTAGAATTGCCGAATGGCATACCTTCCCATGACACAATTGCGCGAGTATTTTCTCGCCTGAATCCGGAACAATTTCAGAAATGTTTTTT
>NZ_JAEQCI010000212.1:0-4872 GCF_020738565.1 Microcoleus sp. PH2017_12_PCY_D_A
TGCGCAATGGGCACCTTACGGCTTAGGAATGGAAAGGACTGATACCAATTCACTATGAAGCTGCACGACCTTGTTCGCCTAAAATCCTTTCCGGTAAAGTATCTATTCCATGCAGCGGAGAAAGAAAAATGGTATAATACCGATAATTGATAACTTTTTTTTCAGATCGCACTTTACTTTCTCAAACGAGCAACCATTAGAAATCATCGAGTTTAAGTGATATTTAACTGACGCTATCACCCGATTGGGTGATAGGGTCAGTTCCTGATGAGTGATAGGTTTCACAAATAAGTTATTAAATTCGCAGAAAAACAATGGCTAATTACGCAATTTTTGACGAAAAATACTACCTTGCTCAATATCCGTGGGTCAAACCAGCCATTGATGCAGGAGTTATCAAATCTGGAAGAGAACACTTTGAAAAATTTGGTCAAGCCGGAGGTTTAACAAAAGTATCACGTTACTTTGATGAAGATACTTACCTCGCTGGCAACCCAGACATCGCTGCCTTAGTCCGCACTCCTAGCAACCCAAACAAACCTTTTGCAACAGGATTAGACCACTTTATTCAGTTCGGTTACGAAGAAGGTCGATCGCGCGTATCACCACACTACGACGAAGCATTTTATCTGGCAAATAACCAACAGTTGCAGCCGTTGATTCAGAATGGAACTTTTAAAAGTGGCTACCAGAATTTCATTCAATTCGGCATCAAAGATAGTGAATCTGGAATTTCATTTTTAGAAACAGGATACTTCCAAACTGGACCCAGCGTTCAACAACCGTTTCCCCTGGTCAAATACAGTCAATCGATCGCCACTTCATTTTTAGAAGTAGGATATTTACAAAACAACCTCGACGTTCTACCGGTCGTCCAATTGGGAGCTTTGAAAACTGGTAGGGAACATTACTTCAATTTCGGGAAAGATGAACCCAGTCGATGTGCAACTTTTGTCGGAACTTCTGGTAATGACATCCTCACCAGTTTTGGGGTGGGAAAAGTTGAATTAATTGGAGTTGAAGTAGGCTTGTATCCCGGCAACTTCCGAGTCAACAACGTAATAGCTGAAAGTACGGGCAGCGATGAATTCGATACTCTCATTGGCGGTAGCGGCAGCGATAAATTTATGCTAAGTAATGCTTACTTGGACACTCCGCGGTTCTCTCCAAACACGCAAGAGTTCTACCGAGGGCCGGGCTTTGCTACAATTCGGAACTTTACCAAAGGTCAGGATAGCATTCAGCTAGGATCGACAGTTAATTCCTCAACAGACTCTTACTTAAATAATTTCTCGGTGTCTCCCATAAACAATAATCGAGATTTAGCTATCCAGCGGAAGGTCTTTAGCAACCCTATAAATGATCGAGTGCCATCAATCAGTAACCTTGACACGATCGCTGTTATTGAAGGCGGCGGAAACCTGACTTTGAATCAATTACCATCATCTAACACTCTTATACCACCATCACCTAACAATCTGACATTTTTAATTGGGTAGAAATCTCGAAGCTATTCAGGATTTACCCGATCGCTGCTGGGGAGTGCGATCGCACTTTATGATACGAACAACTCATATTTCCAGATCGCACTTTACGTTCTTAAATAAACAACCATGAATTACGATATCTTTGACGAAAAATACTACCTTTCCCAATATCCGTGGCTGAAACCAGCGATTGATGCAGGAATCATAAAATCAGGGAAAGAACACTTTGAAAAATTTGGTCAAGCCGCCGGCCTCACCAAAATATCGCGGTACTTTGACGAAGATACCTATCTAGCTCAAAATCAAGATATTGCTAGCTTAGTTCGCACTGCTAGCAACAAAAGTCTACCTTTTGCATCTGGTTTAGACCACTTTATCCAGTTTGGCTACGAAGAAGGCCGCACGCGAGTATCGCCTGACTACGACGAAACTTTTTACCTAAAACGACACCCGGAAATCACTCGGTTTGTGCAGAATGCAACTTTTAAATCCGGTTTTCAGCATTTTATCAAATTCGGAAAAACAGAAGGTAGGTACGGGACAAGTTTCTTAGAACCGCGTTACTTGCTAGACAACCCCGATGTGGCGGCGGTTGTCGAGGCTGGAAATTTAAAAACTGGTCGAGAACACTATCTCAAATTTGGGCAATTCGAGAAAAATCGATCGGCCATTTTTACAGGAACCAACGGGAATGATATTGTTACGGGATTTCAAACAGGCACAAATCAAATTGTCGGGATGCAAGTAGCTTTAGCGACAACACAAACGAGTTATAATAAGAATAAGTATGACGCTTTGACATTCAATGAATCGAATAGGAACTTTTTCATGTCCACCAATGAATTCGATACGCTGATTGGCACTGCCGGCACTGATTACTTCGTTCTGGGTGATGTTTACCCCAACAACCGACCTAGCTTGATCGCCTGGATGTCGTTTTATACTGGCAGTGGCGAAGCAAGGATTGTAAATTTTGAAAAAGGAAAGGATTACATTCAACTCGCGGAAAGCTTTACTCAAATTAGCCTACTTCCATCAGGCCCAGACTTGCTTATCCAGAAATCGGGAGATACACTTGCCAGGATTCAGGGGGGAGCTAATCTAACTCTGGAACAAGCTTCTACTAGGAGCACTCCTTTTCTAAGTCCTGGCATCCCTATAACTTTGTTAATCTAAGAAACATCAATATTCTGTTTCGGCTTCCCACAAAAGCAGTAAAAATTATGATGAGAATACTTTACAGAGCATAATTAGTGGCAGCATCTTACTACTTGTAGGGTGCGCATTGCGCACCTTACTACTACGATCGCACAGTTTGTTAAGCCCGATCGCGCGCCAGCTTCAAAACCTCAACGACATCTTGGTGCTTTTCCGAGGATGCCCAAATTAACGCAGTCCAAGTATTATTATCTTTTGCTTTGAGATCGGAACCTCGATCGATCAAAACCTGCACAACATCAGCGCGCCCGCTACCCGCCGCACTCATCAAAGCCGTCAAACCAAAAGCAGTTTTAGCATTCACCTCCGCCCCCGCATCCAGCAAAAGCTGTACAATCTCGGTATGTCCGGCAGCAGCGGCACTCATTAACGCCGTCCAACCGTCATTATCCTGACTGTTAGCATCCGCACCTGCTGCGAGCAATTTTTTGACAATATCAGCATTGCCAACCTCAGCCGCAGCCGTCAAAGCCGTCGCGCCTTCGTCATCTTTGGCGTTGATATCTGCACGTTGTTCGATCGCACATTCCACAGCCGCCACATCACCCATCTTGACGGCATCCATTAAATCTGTCATAAATTCTCCCTTGTATCCTTTTAAATCTTAAATGCTATGACAGTCGATATTTTAATCCTCTCCAACGGGCCCGGAGAATTAGCAACTTGGGTGCGTCCCGCCGTGCAAGCATTGCGCCAGCAATTGGCAAACAAGGGCACAGAAGCGCGCATCTCGGTGGTGCTGTCCCCCTGTCCGCACGCCACGGGGAAAGAAGCAGAAATCGCATCTAACTACCCAGAAGTGGACAGAGTGCAAGCACCGGAGCATTTTTTTCGATTTTTATTATCGGGCAAAACAGCCCAAAATTGGGATTGGTACAAAACCGGAGTTGTTTTGTTTTTAGGCGGCGACCAATTTTTTACAGTTGTTATTGGCAAAAGGCTAAAATATCGCACGGTTACTTATGCGGAATGGGACGGGCGGTGGTATCGCTGGATTGATAGGTTTGCGGCGATGAAACCGGACGTTTTTGCTAAAGTTCCGCAAAAATATGCTGATAAATTTGCAGTTGTGGGAGATTTAATTGCGGAAGTAGGCGATCGGAAATCGGATGCAAAAGCCGGGGCGGGCACGCACCATCCACCGCCCCTACAAAATATTGAATTAATTGGATTGTTACCGGGTTCTAAGGCGGCAAAATTAGCTTTAGGTGTACCGTTGTGTTTGGCGATCGCGCAATCGATCCATCGAGTCCGCCCTGAAACGCGCTTTGTAATTCCGGTTGCTCCTACCTTAGATGTGCAAACTCTAGCACGTTTTGCCGACCCCGAACAAAATCCCTGCCTGCATTTATTTGCCAATGCTAGCGCGGAACTTCATTTAACAGAATCGCCGTTTTTGCAGACAGCAACTGGTTTACAAATAGAACTTTGGACGCAAACTCCTGCCTACGATTTGCTATCACAATGCAGTCTGTGTTTGACTACTGTGGGAGCGAATACTGCGGAATTGGGTTCCTTAGCTGTACCGATGATTGTGTTGATTCCGACGCAGCAGTTGGATGCGATGAAAGCTTGGGATGGTTTGCCAGGATTGCTGGCCAATTTGCCGTTAGTCGGTTCTGTTTTTGCGACGGGGATTAATTGGCTAATTCTGCAATTGGGAAAGGGAAAGCTGTATGCTTGGCCGAATATCTGGGCGGGCGAGGAGATTGTGCCGGAGTTGATCGGGCGGCTGGAGGCGGATGTTGTGGCTGAAATGGCGATCGACTATTTGAGCCATCCTGATAAATTAGCACTCGTTGGCGATCGTTTGCGGAGTGTGCGCGGCGAATCCGGGGCGGCGCGGAAAATCGCTGCGTTGGTTTGTGAAGAAGTCGATTTTATCAGTAATTAATTGTCGTAGGGGCGGGTTCACCAACAATATCCAACAAAAACCAACAATTTAAATAAACCCGCCCCCACCCCACAGATAATATCAAATCTACCTCAAAATCCCTCCAAATTTCCCTATCTACCCAAATATCGTAGGGGCGGGTTCACCAACAATATCCAACAAAAATCAACAATCTAAATAAACCCGCCCCCACCCACAGAAAATATCAATCTGCATTATTTCATGACCATCAAAATTGATGCAGCCTGTTAGTTATTTGTTGGGTTGGGGCGG
>NZ_JAEQCI010000213.1:0-4801 GCF_020738565.1 Microcoleus sp. PH2017_12_PCY_D_A
CTGTGACGCTAATACTGCATAATTTCAGCCCAAAAGCGTTTGGATTCCAAGTTTTCACAACTGATAAAAAAACCGACCCACATCTGCGGAATGTGGGGTAGATGGCCCCGATCGATCGCCCTTTCGCTTCATTAAACCTCTGGGCCGCCACCATTTCAGCAATACACTGCCCCAAACCTACTTTCAAATCTCCTTTTTTAGCTTCCACCATCACAATTACCGGGGCCTCAACGTCTAGTTGTTCCGGGGAACGGCTGATGATAAAATCGCAAACTCCTGTCAGTCCAACAGCCACATCAACATTGAATTCCTCACCCGAAAACACGCTGATTTGTTGGTTGAGAATCCTCCGAACTTCCAGCAAGACAGGGTTGATAATGGCTTCAGAACGGGCTTTTTCGGTGCTGGTGGCGATCGCCCAAGGCAAATTTGTCTCCAGCATGGTCTGCAAGGCTGTTGCAGGTGCGATCGGCTCAATTTCCGGCAAAAATCTGATTCCTTCCACTACTGTGAGATTGAAGGCTTCTTTAACTTTGCCGATCGTTGTAAATTGACTGTAAGACATAAGAGTTTTTTACTTAGATAAGACGGCGGTTGAAACCGCGCCTACACAAACGATGTCCGGATGGTGCGCGGACTCAAGATAAAAACGTAATTTTTACCCACATTTTTACCGCCCATTCTTCAACCCGCAAAGGTTTGATCGTTCGGACTTTAGTCCTTTGATAGATGAGGACTAAAGTCCGAACGATCAAACCAAGCTATTAAACTCGCTGCAACTTAGCCGTTCTCGGATCGATGATTTTGCGACCCAAACCTGTAAACTTAATTGCCAGATTAGTTTTATCACCCACTCCCAAGACGTGGGTAATTTCTCCGACTCCAAAAGCATGATGGAAAACCCGTTCCCCGGCTTTCCACTCTGCTGGAGAATTCCCAGAATTAGCGACTGAATTATTATTAGTTTTTCCCTGCAATGCAGCCGTTTTTCCAGTCTTAGTTTTCTTCGCACTTCCAGCCAGCAAATGTGTCGGCAATTCGCCTAAAAATAGCGAAGGGGTGCAGTGTTCGCGGTATCCTCCCCAGAGGCGGCGTTCGCGAGTGTGAGTCAGAAATAGCAATTCCTGGGCGCGAGTGATGCCGACGTAGCACAAACGGCGTTCTTCTTCAATAGCTTTCGGGTCATCTAAACTGCGGAAATTGGGAAATAAACCCTGTTCCATTCCGACGAGAAATACTACGGGAAATTCTAACCCTTTCGCGGAGTGCAGCGTCATCAGCGATACGCGGGAATCCTCTTCTTTTAAGTCATCTAAATCCGAGGCTAAAGATGCTTTGGCTAAAAATGATGTGAGGGTGGGTTCTTCGTTTTGTTCTTCAAATTGTAGCACCGCGTTGTACAATTCTCGAACGTTTTCGATGCGATTTTCGGCTTCTTCGGTTCCTTGGTTTTTCAAATCGTCAATGTAACCAGAATCTTCGATAATGCCTTGGACAATTTGCGACGCGGATGTGGTTTCAAGTTTTTGTTGCCAATTACCGATCATTTGGGCAAACTTAACGATCGCTTTTGCCGATCGCCCTGCGAGAGTATTTACAGAAGACTCATCGCTGAGAATTTCCCACAACGGAATCCCCAACTGAGTTGCAGCGTCTTCGATTTTACCGAATGTGGTGTCGCCAATGCCGCGGCGGGGAGTGTTGATGATGCGTTTGAGGCTGACGCTATCGTCGGGATTGGCGATCGTCCGCAGGTATGCTAGGATGTCTTTGATTTCTTTGCGATCGTAAAACTTCAGCCCGCCGACAATATTGTAGGGAATATCTAAACGCATTAACGCTTCTTCAAAAGAGCGAGATTGAGCGTTGGTGCGGTAGAGAATCGCAAAGTTGCTGCCCTGTTCGTATTCGGAGTTTTGGCGCTTTAAGGAATGAATTTGACCTGCTACAAATTCCCCTTCATCCAATTCGTTGTCAGCGCGCCACACCACAATCGGAGCACCGGGTTCGCGAGTCGGGCGCAGAACTTTCTCGATGCGTTCGGTATTGTGTTCGATCAAGTGGTTGGCGACTTGCAGGATGTTTTCGCGCGATCGATAATTCTCCTCTAATTTTACCATTGTCTGAGTCTTCTCGTCCGACAAGCCATCGCCGAAATCCTCTTGAAATTCCAGCAATATGGTATAATCTGCCATCCGAAAACTGTAAATTGATTGATCGACATCGCCCACGACAAAAATCGAGCGATTTTGCCATTTATCGAACTGTTTCGGGTCAACGTTATTTGTGACCAACATCCGAATCAAATCGTATTGAGTGCGGTTGGTATCTTGATATTCGTCTACTAAAATATGTCTAAACTTGTGATGCCAATAATTTAAGATTTGCTCGTTTTGGCGCAAAAGTTTAACAGGAACCAGAATTAAATCATCAAAATCTAAGCCGTTGTTGGCTGCTAAAGCATCTTGGTAGCGGCTGTAAACATCGGCAATTACGCGCCCTCGGTAATCCGGTTCTGCTGCTAGGAATTCTTGAGGCGACCAACCTTTATTTTTAGCGTTGCTGATGACATAGCGAACTTTCCGCGGGTCAAATTTCTTGTCGTCGAGGTTGAGGATTTTGGTGACTATTTGTTTGACGAGAGTTTGAGCATCTGATTCGTCAAAAATCGAAAAGTTTTTCTTCCACTGGCGGCCTTTTTCGTCTTGATATTTCTCAATGTCGTAGCGGAGAATGCGGCCGCACAGAGAGTGGAAGGTTCCCATCCAAATCTGTTTGGTAATTCTGTGGTAAATTTGCGATCGCAATTTCGTCTGTATTTCCGGCGCCAAATCAGCCAAAGGTTTGTCATATTCCGCTTCAGCTTGCTGAGTCGCTAGCAATTTCTCAATTCTTTCTTTCATTTCCCTAGCGGCTTTATTGGTAAAAGTCACCGCTAAAATATTTTCAGGATCGACTCGGTTGGTGCGAACTAAGTTAGCTACGCGGTAAGTTAGAGCTCGGGTTTTCCCGGAACCGGCGCCTGCTACTACTAACAGCGGCCCGTTGTAATGGACGACTGCTTGGCGCTGGGATGGGTTGAGGTGGCTGAGGTGATCGGTAGTTTGAGTCATAGTTGGATAGTTAGTTGTTGGATTTTTTTAAGGGATAAATAATACTTAGTGTTTGATACGGGGAGTTTTTTTAACGTAGGGCGCGATCGCCCTACAATATAATATCATGAATATCCGACGGCGGTTGAAACCAGGTTTATACAAACGATGTCCGCCATAAGACGGCGGTTGAAACCGCGTCTACACAAAGGATGTCCGGATGGTGCGCGGACGAAGAAAGAATAACGTAAAATATAATTTTTAACGCCTATTCTTCAACCCACGGAGGTGGGTTTTGTCTGTATAGCCGCGGTTTCAACCGCCCGGTATTCTAACGTTTAAATATTTTTTTTATCCAAATTGCCGCTAATATTCCCAAACCTATCCAAATAGCAATAATTACAGCCGCGGCTGTCCGATTTATCGGTTTTCCTCGTTCTATTTCTGCGGCTGCTTTTTCGCGACACTCGGCTAAAACTGCTGGCGGAATCATCTTCAATACCAGCCAAATTCCTAATGGTACAATTATTAAATCGTCTAAGTAGCCGAGAATTGGGATGAAGTCTGGAATTAAGTCGATCGGGCTAAAAGCATAGGCAACAGTAACACCGGCTAAAACTCTCGCGTACCAAGGTACTCTCTGGTCTGTACTGGCTAAATAAACAGCGTAAGTCTCTTTTTTGAGTTGGCGGGCAAGTTGTTTTAACGATCGCATATGTAGCAGAAGGAAGAAGTCCTATGGAAGTCGGAAGAAGGAAGAAGGAAGAAAAAAACTATTCGCTGTTTGCCCAATTCGCAATTCCCTATTCCCCATTTAAGTTTCTAAAAGTGTAACCGTGGGGACATCTGAAAATTTCCGTTGCAGCATAAGATTATACCATCTATTGTGTGAGGAGAATCGAGTTTATGAATTTAAATTTACAACGGGGCGATCGCATTAATTTCCGCAGTCTGCTAACAGCTTTATGTTTAACCTTAACTCTCGTTAGTTTCGCGGGATTAGATCCGGCTGCAGCTCAAGAACAGCGGATCAGAACCCTGACTGTTACCGGGCGCGGGATTGAAGCAATTCCGACAACTCAAACTTTAGTTCGTTTGGGGGTTGAGGTGCAGGGAAAAACGGCGGCCGAGGTGCAGCAAGAAGCGGCAAGACGATCGTCCGCTGTGGTAGAATTGCTGCGATCGCGCCAAGTAGAAAAACTCGAAACCGCCGGCATTTCCCTCAGCCCGAATTACAGCTACGAAAACAACCAACAGCGCTTAATAGGGTATATTGCTACAAATACCGTCAGTTTTCGCATCAATACTGCATCTGCCGGCACTTTGCTCGATGATGCGGTGAGGGCCGGAGCAACCCGAATTCAAGGTGTGAGTTTTGTAGCGGCCCCAAGTGCGATCGAACAAGCTCAAAAACAAGCACTCAAAAAAGCCACTCAAGACGCTCAAGCGCAAGCAGATGCAGTCTTGAGCGCGCTCAACCTCAAGCGCGGAGAGATTCTCGGAATTCAAGTCAACGGTGCGGGGACGGTGTATCCCATGTACCAGCAGAACTTTGGTGGTATTCGTGCTGCTGCTGGTGATATTGCTGTTCCAACACCGGTGATGGGAGGCGAACAGCAGGTAAATGCTTCTGTGACTTTGCAAATTAGCTATTGATTCATGGTTCGATCGTTCGGACTTTAGTCCGCATAAATCAGAGGACTAAAGTC
>NZ_JAEQCI010000214.1:0-4714 GCF_020738565.1 Microcoleus sp. PH2017_12_PCY_D_A
TCTCGAAGTAAAAACATATAAAATCTCTTTGAATACAACTCGATATTTTCATTATATCATATTAGTTGCTTGTGTAATTAATTTTGTTGAGCTACTTATCAGTGAGTTGATGAGGATGTTTTTGAAGATGTCTTATTTGCAAAGATTCAAAGTTAACTCGTTTACCACTTTCATTCCTAATGTGTGCAAATCTTAGATAAGGTGATGGCGCTTGTCGAGTTACACCAAGCGCAGGTATTCCGCATCCAAGAAAAGAATTGGTTGCGTCAGAAATAAACTGATATCCATATAGTAAAAATCCCCGACATTTAGGATTCTGCCTAGCTACCTCTTGAATCCATCGATCGCTAGTTCTTGCAGCAGCCTCTATATCTCTAACCCCTTGTTTAAGGATGTTTCCAAGTTCTGGATATTGATATATCCTGCCGTTGAGCTTATTTGAATCCTGCATTCTGCACAAGCATGTCCATTTAGCGTTTTCTATCTCTGCTTGAAACGGTATATGAATAGGAGCATAGAAAAAATCCTGACGCTCTGGATCAAAACGCAAAGTGTCATTTTCATAATCTTCTCGGCTCTGATCGAATACATCTAGCTTTTCTGGTCTAGATGAACCTCTTTGAACCCCACCTGAAAATGTTCGCCCTTTCTGATTTATACAGTAGGATATGACAACTCCACTTGTAGCATGATAACTAGAGTTAATAATATCTAAATTTCCAGATTCAATCGCAAACCTTTCAACACATTCTAGAACAGAGTTTTGATAAATAAGAGGTGTACCTTCAATTTTTAGAATATCCAATAACTTGTATGGAAATTCTTCATCTAAAAAACCAAGAACAGAATACTCGTTAATGCTTGTTAGATGTCTGTGAGAAAGAATTTCTTCATGAATCAACTCGTCATCTACCTGAGCAGACAAAGTTCTCAAAAAAAAACTTGGGAAGGATCAACACCGTTTTTTACCAAAAGTTCTGGGATACTTTCGTCTGCAAATCCTTCTAAGGCTAAAGCCGCTATCCCCTGATCGAAGGCTTCTTGTGCGGAGCGTGCGAAACCGACTGCGCGATAAAAAGAAGCTGCAAATATAATGGCAGCACGGTCATTAATCGCCGCATTCATCCCGATTGCACAGTTGATAACTTCAGTAATAGCTGTGGCTTGCTCTTTTGAGTAACAGGCGTTGAGAATAACAATCTGGATGTTGTCCTTAAGGGTTGTCATGAGTGCTTTCAAAGCCCTGACACTAACCGCTTTAGGCAAGCCATTATTGTCAGCCAATATAATTTATCCTGAGTTATTTCCATGTCCACTGAAATGGAGAATATGTGGCTTGTGCTCATTGAGTAGTTGCAGTAGGTCGTCGGGACGAACAGCCAAAGCAGGAATTAGTTGTAAATAGTCCCGATGTTCCGAAGCTCTTATTTTTTCAGTAATAGAGCGAACCTCTACATCTAAATTCAAATTTTTAAATGGATTGGCTGCAAGAAATAATACTTTTATCTTATTCATACTTTCATGTGTTCTAAAAAAAAGGAGATAGATAAAACCTTCTCATCACGACTGAAACAAAGCAGTCTAACTATGTATTAGGCGGAAACTTTTCGTATAATCTAACTATAAGGCGTTTAGGCTGATTGTCAAGTTTCCACCTAACCACCTGACGGGTGACAAGCAAGTTGAAAGACTTACAAGACTTTGCGGTTTAAGTTGATCGACCTCCAAAAATATCGGAGCGGGTGAGCTATGGACTATTTCCACTTACCAATCTTGACTCGCCAGTTGGCGGCCCGCTAAAGCCCGCACTTGCTCGTCTGCGTCGGCAACTGCGAGCGATCGCACCAATCGCAAAGTTTCCTCATTTTCGGGATAATGTTCGATAATTGCTTCGAGTGCTGTAAACCGGGGATTGTAAGCAAAAGAACCTGTTCTATCGTAGGCATCGGTAAGAGCTCTGTGGCGCAAAAACTCAAACATTCCCGGTTCGTCCTTCCATCCCCGAATTAACTCTACCAGAGCGATCGCCCGCACCTGCGAATCATCATCCTGCTCGGCCCTAATTTTCAGCCACTCAAAAGTTTGAGACTCATTTGTCCGCCCCCGAGCTAACTTTTGCAAAGCAATTTTCCTCACAGCGGAACTGTCATCGCCCTCTGCTTTAGCCTCCAACATCCGCAAAGTTTCAGCACCATCGGGCCAGTTGCGAGCGAGTTCCTGCACCGCCACCTCGCGCACCTCCTCCTCCCCAGCCTCAAGCTGAATTTTCAACCAAGGCAAGGTTTCCGGATCTTGCGGCCATCCCCGCGCTATTTCTCGCACCAGCACGCTCAGCAAGTGAGAATCCCGCTCCGAGTCCGCCAGTTGCTTGAGAAAAGGCAGCGTCTCGCCCCGGTGTCGCCAGCCTCTTGCTATCTGTTCCACCGCAGTTTCTCGGACGTTGATGTGTCTGTCTGATTGGGCCAGATTTTTCAACCATTCAAAGACTTCGAGACTGGCTGACGGTAAGGTGGCGGCGGCTGCTACTACTACTTGCCGCACAGTCCAATAATCATCTGAGTTCGCAATTTTTTGCAGGAGGGGCAGTGTCTCTGGGCTGTCTGGCCAACCGGAGGCAATTTGTTGCAGGGCTATTTCGCGCAGTTCGGCGTCGAGATCGCCCGCAGCTATATTTTGCAAAAAAGCCAGAGTTTCGGGCTTAGATGGCCAGCCAGAGGCAATTCCTTGGACTGCTGCCTGCCGGACGGTAGAACTCGCGTCGGACTCGGCGAGAC
This sequence comes from Microcoleus sp. PH2017_12_PCY_D_A, assembly GCF_020738565.1. NCBI lineage: Bacteria > Bacillati > Cyanobacteriota > Cyanophyceae > Oscillatoriales > Microcoleaceae > Microcoleus > Microcoleus sp. PH2017_12_PCY_D_A. The sequence goes on from NZ_JAEQCI010000214.1 coordinate 2,775, forward strand.
TTTTGAGTAGCGGGTAAATATCTGGTTCGCCCGGCCCCTTTTGTGAGGCCAATTCTTCGATCGCTGCTGTACGCACTTCTTCGCTCCTGTCGGAGGCGGCTAGGGTTTTCAGCAGCAAGCAAACCTCGGCATCGGCGGGCCAACCCGCTGCCAATTCCCGCACCGCTACTGTTCGCAGGGTAGAACTTCCTGTCTGGGCAAGGTTTTTGAGCTGGGACACCGTGCCTAAAACGCTGTGCCAACCTCTGGCTATTTCTTGCCACGCTGCGACTCGCACTCCCAAATTTTCGTCGGATTCGGCGGCAGTTCTCAGCAGCAGCAAGGTATCTGTGCGATCGCGCCAATGAGATGCCAACTGTTCCAGGGCGCAGGTGCGGACGGCGGGACTGCGATCGGATTGAGCCAGAACCGCCAGCAGCGGCAAGGTATCGCTGTTGGAGGGCCAACCAGAAGCCATTTCTTCGACGGCGGCCGATCGCACTGCCCAACTTCGATCGGATTTAGCGAGGTTTTTGAGCATCAGGTAAATTTCTGGTTCCTCGGGCCAACCGCAGGCTATGGCTTTGACTGCTGTGGCGCGGACTTCGCCGCTGTCGCTGGAGTGTGCCAGTATTTTCAGCCAAGGCAGGGTTTGCGGGTCGTTTTTCCAAGTCTGGGCGATCGCGGCGATCGATCGATAGCGAATTTGATAAGTTTCCTGCAATTCTTGAGCGCTTTGATAAAGAATCAGAAAAACTGTGCCGTATTGCGATAACTTTTTTAAAGCGTTTAACAGTTTTTTTTCTGTTGTTTCATTGACGCCCTCTTTAACTTTTGACAGGCATTCTGCTGCTAAAAACAAATTAATAAATTTTTCTGGTTGACCGTTTTGCTCGGTCAGATATTCTATAATTTCGTTCGCTGTTTCTTGGTCGAGCTTGGCTGCAATTTCTCTGAGAACTTCGTGTAAAGATTCGTCCCGCCAGTGCTGACCGAAAACTTGTATTTTGAGTTCGGCCCCAGTCAGTTGACCGGTTTTGAGTTTTGCGTCGATTAACTCTGCCACTGTCTGGGGATTATTTTCGTAAACAAGTTTTTTTAACAACATAGTGATATTCTGCCCCCTAAAGTTTGTTTGCATTGAAAGAAGACGCTCGCGGTTGAAACCGCCTCTATACAGGCAAAACCCTAGAAAAGCGGGTTGAATATCTGGCGGTTAAAATACGTTATCCTCTCTTTGTCGGCGTCCGGCGGACATCGTTTGACAAGAAGCGGTTTCAACCGCCGTCTGCATCTTTATTTTATACCAAAACTACTGGCTCAGTCGCGCCCCAACGCAAAATCCGCCACCACCGAATCGGAATGTTGGGTGTTGGCGGATGGATCTCGAACAATTGGGGCGTTGAATTTAACTAGCTGCTACTTGGACGCGAGATCCTGCAACCCGAACCCTAAAAGTCGGAATTGTTACCGTTTCATCGTCCAAACACTGGCCAGTAGCCAAGCTAAAGTTTTGCTTGTAAATGGGAGAAGCAACTTTTAGAGTGCCGTTGCGATCGCCCACAAGTCCCCGCGACAACACAAAAGCCTTGCTAAACGGGTCGTAATTGCTCAAAGCATACAGTTCATCCCCGCTTCCCACTCGGAAAACTGCCACTTGTTCCCCAGCAACCAAAGCGCAAACTCCTGTATTCGGGGCGATCGCATCCAGCGAGCACACATCGACCCAAGTTGTTACTGTATCGGAAACCTGTAATGATTGAACCATTTTTTTTCCTGTTAATTTAATACAATTTCTTTCCCAATTTCCGGTTAAAAACCGCTAAATTGGTTTGTAGTGAGGACTTCAGTCCTTCTAAAAATCCTGCGGACTAAAGTCCTCACTACAAACGTTATCACCGTTATGTGGTTTGTAGTGAGGACTTCAGTCCTCTTAAAATTCCTGCGGACTAAAGTCCTCA
>NZ_JAEQCI010000215.1:0-4700 GCF_020738565.1 Microcoleus sp. PH2017_12_PCY_D_A
CACACCTGACGCACCCCCGCAATTAATGGTGCGTCAGAAGTAGGGTGCGTCAGAAGCGTATGATTTGGGCGACAAACCAACAATCTCACACCTGACGCACCCCCGGAATTAATGGTGCGTCAGAAGTAGGGTGCGTCAGCTACGATGATTTTGGGGACAAACCAACAATCTCAGGCTGACGCACGCCGGGAATTATCTTATGTCTGGTGGATTACCATAACAAAAACAGTTTGTAGTGCTCCCGAAAGTCCGCAGCATTTTCGGACTGAAGTCCGTACTACGAACACATCTTACTGCGGTTAATCGATCGGACACGATATCAATGGTGCGTCAGGTGTGAGACTTTCTGTGGCGATCGAAAATCTCACACCTGACGCACCCTACTATTTTTGATTCGGTTTAATCAGGCGCGCTTAATTCTTGAACTCGCAGCCGATCGCACAAAATTCGCTCGCACACAATAGCACCCGTCTCCGTACTCCTGCAAACTTCTAACAGAGCTTCTGGTAGCGCTTCAAACAAAAAACGTTCCCCCGGAAACACCGTCCGTTCAAAATACCAATTCGGAATATTTGTAATCCGAGCAATTTGTACTTGGTTAGTAGTATTCAGATACCAACACAAAATACGCGCATCACGTTCCGGAATTACCTGAGTAAGTGTCATATTCATGTTTTTAACTTGTTTGTGAAATTGTGCAAGCCATCTGTCACCTGCCTCTGCCTAATATATATCAGCTCGCCTGTCAAAAGCAAATTTTTACGACATTCTTTAGATTAATTAATAAATGCCCCTGGGCAAATATTGGCGCCTTCCAGGTGTTCCCAAGAAGGTGCAAAAGGCGGCATTGCTAAAGTGCAAGATTTCCATCCTCCCCGAACAGGTGCGCTTAACAATTGACAGTGACCCACTGCACCTCTTTGCATCTTGTAGTGACCGCAAAATTTACACTTAGAAGCCTGATTGCAGCCGCGATCGCTAATTGCCAGAGTGGGATTGCTGTGAATGTTGTTGCGTTCGAGAGTCAGAGTTTCCATCAAGATCTTTTTTAAATCGTCACTCTCAAGTATGACACCAGGATTTCAGTCGCCGCGTCTATCTCAAGGCTTAGTTCGCCTTTAAGTTTTGTTTAGGGATCGATATAAAACATATTATTTTTGACATTATAAACCTAGGGAGCAATTTAGTTTTCTTATTGTCCAATTGCTGGCTGTGGCTTTACGGGCGATCGCCTTAGCGCTCTGTATACTTCCTCAGACATAAGCTAATTATCCTCTCCTAACTTGCTGAACAAATCAGCTAAAATTGTATTGGAAAATAAAAAACCTTCGGGATCGCTCAACCTCAAATTTCCCGACAGCGGCAGTTTTTCACCTTCGGCTAAAGTGGCGATCGCCCCCTCAGCATTCACAATTTCCACCAATCCCTGCCGCCAGTAGGGCTGCAAACAATGCCAAATTTTATCAACCGTTTGCTGCGTAAACTTTTGAGTCAGCGCCGACAGGCTAATTCCTTCTGCTAAACGCAAACCCAGCATCAGCGTTTCTAACAAAACGTCATTGTCTGAGACTTGAAAATTAGGTTCAATTGCTGGGTGAATATCGGTTTGGGTTTCCCCTCCCAGTTGAGCGGTAGCAGCAGAAGTTGTCTCGGAAAGATTTCGCACCCACTGATAATATTCTTGAGTTTTGCGAGGTCTTGTCAACCTCCGACCTTCCACGTAACTCGCCGCCCCCATCCCCAAACCGTAGTAAGGGCGATTTTCCCAATAAACGCGGTTGTGGCGGCACTGATAACCGGGCCGAGCATAATTAGAAATTTCGTAATGTTCGTAGCCAGCATCAGTCAGAATTTCCCGCGCTAAACGGTACATAGCAGCAGCAGTTTCATCAGCAGGTAGCGGCTGCGCGCCTGCTTCAAAGTATCGCCCGAAAGCAGTTCCCTCCTCAACAATTAAGTCGTAACTCGACAGGTGGGCCGGGTTAATTTCCACCGCCGATTTTAGGGAAGCTTCCCACTGTGCTAAAGTTTGGTGCGGCAGTCCGGAAATGAGGTCTAAACTGAAACTGACAATCCCAGCCGATCGCACTATTTCTACTGCTTCAAAAATTTCGGCCACAGAGTGCGATCGCCCGCAAGCTTGCAGCAATTCATCCTGAAAAGCTTGCACTCCCAAACTAACTCGATTTACTCCCGCCGCTGCATATCCCCGCAACTGTTCTAAAGTAAAGGTTCCCGGGTCAATTTCTATAGAAATTTCCGCCCCAGCAGCAATCCCAAATTTGCCGTCGAGAGTTTCTAAAATATGGCTCAATTGACTGACAGAAAGCAGCGAAGGCGTGCCGCCACCAAAAAAAACTGTCTTTAGAGATGCGCCTAAATTTTCAGTTTCTGCAATTTCTTGACACAGGGCCGCAACGTATTGCACAATTGTGCCGGAATTCTCGCCATTTTTGCGATCGCCCACCACAAAAACCGGAAAATCGCAGTAGTAACAGCGGCGGCGACAAAAAGGTACGTGCAGGTAAGCCGAACTGGGAATGCCGGAGTTTAATGGTTGCACGCTTTTTTTGAATTCAAATGTTAAATAATCTGTGGTAGGGTTCATTACATCTTCAGCCAAAAGTGCAAGTTCAAATCTAAAGTTTTAATTAAACCGTCATGAATAATTATGTATATTGTGACATTTTCTTAGCAAGAAAGAGCCCGCTCCTTTAGTTTAACCCCGCACCGGTCGCGATCGGCAGCAATTCCCGAACAGAGCGCAGGGCGGTCAATTTCCACCTTGTGCCCGGTGGCGGCGGGGCGCGCTAAATGCTCCTGCAAGCGGGTAGCATATCCCCCAAAGGGTACAAGCGCGAAATATAAGTTTATGAAAATTTATGAGTAAAGATAGCGATATCCGATCGCAACTAAGAAAAAACGATCGGCACTGGAAAGATATAATGTAAACAAATTCATTAACCTAGAACAATGCTAGACGCAATCATAATTATCTCATTCATAATCGCAGGCGGAGGCATCGGCTATTACGGAGTCGAACTGCTACCGAACAACCTGCTGGAGCAAGTTACAAATATACAAGGTTTAAGTTCCGTGCTGGGTTCCTTTGGAGCATTAATCGGCTTCGTGCTGGGATTAGTGGCTCAAACAACGTATCGGCGCGTGGAAAAGCAAGTCCGCGATATGCCAGTGGAAATGCTGCTAACGCGGGCGATCGGCTTAATCATCGGACTGCTAGTCGCGAACTTAATGCTGGCCCCGCTGTTTTTGCTGCCAATTCCCCGCGAGTTCGGCTTCATCAAACCCCTAGTCGCAGTCTTGGGAAGCGTCATGTTCGGCTTCACAGGCGTCAGCTTGACAGACACCCACGGCCGCGCTTTCCTGCGCCTGATCAACCCCAAAAGCTTAGACACGGTGTTGGTAGCCGAAGGCACTTTCAAACCAGCATCTGCCAAAGTTGTCGATACAAGCTGCATTATTGACGGCCGGATTGAAAACCTGCTAGAAACAGGCTTCCTCGAAGGTCAAATTATCATCCCGCAATTCGTGCTCCAAGAACTGCAACTGGTAGCCGATTCCGCCAACGATCAAAAGCGAGTGCGCGGGCGCCGCGGCTTAGATGTACTCAACCGCATCCAAGAAACCTATCCAGAACGGATTCAAATTCACTCGGCCGACTACGAAGATATTGCCACAGTCGATGCCAAATTAGTCCGCTTCGCATTGGAGATCGACGGGATTTTGCTCACCAACGATTACAACTTGTCGAAAGTAGCCACCGTTCAAAAACTGCCGGTTTTGAATATCAACGATTTGACTCATGCAGTGCGCCCGACTTATTTACCGGGAGATACGATCGAACTAAAAATCCGCAAAGAAGGCAAAGAACCCTCCCAGGGAATCGGTTACTTGGATGACGGCACAATGGTAGTAGTAGAAGCAGGTAGCAGCTACGTCGGCGCCGAAGCCCGAGTCGTAGTCACCAGCGCCCTGCAAACTAGCGCGGGCCGCATGATTTTTGCCCGCCCTCAAGAGTCCGTTATTGCTTGAAACTGAGAAACAATGGCCAGAGGAATCAGAATCAAATATTGCGATCGCTGTTCCCAATCTGCCCCGACTCTCTACCGCGCCCGGTATGAAGAGTCGGGGCAGTGGTTTTTTCTGTGTCTTAAATGCTGGGAATCGGTAAGTAAAAACAATCCTTTTTACTTCTACGGCGGCACTTGGAAAGCCAGCAAGAAAAAATAATGAGCTTCTTCTTCTTCTTCTTCTTCTTCTTTTCTCTTCCTACCCTTCGGGAACGGCTTCGCCGAACGCGTGCTTCGCGTCTTCGCGGTTCAATCATATCCTAATTCCGCATTATTCCAGTAGTTCGGGAATAATTAAAATCAACCAATGCCGATCGCTATTTTCTCACAATGGCGCGATCGCTCGCCGAACCAATTCCCGCACCCGAATTTCCCGCAGATTTTGCCCTGAGGCACGTATCGGGAGAACAAGACATCCAACCTTGGGTAGAGATGTTCAACCAATCATTTATCGATCGCTGGAACCACCACGATTTAACTGCCGAAACCGTGCGATACTGGATGCAAGACGAGAATTATCAGCCGGAATTAGATTTGATTGCTGTTTCGGGCGATCGTAAATTTGCTGCATTTTGCGACTGTCAAATCAAACCCCAAAAAAACTCCCGC
>NZ_JAEQCI010000216.1:0-4541 GCF_020738565.1 Microcoleus sp. PH2017_12_PCY_D_A
CGACAACCTAATTTCTACCGTCCAACACGCCCACGGAGTCGGGATTGCAGCTCCTCAAGCCGCCATGTGCGATCGGCTGTTCATCGTCGCATCCCGCCCAAATTTGCGGTATCCCCAAGCGCCGCCCATGGAACCGACAGCGATGATTAATCCCCGGATTGTCGCGGCATCGACAGAGACAGTCAAAGACTGGGAAGGCTGTTTGAGTATTCCGGGGATTCGGGGATTGGTGCCGAGAAGTAGGGCGATCGAAATTGAATACACTTGTAGAGACGGGAAACTCCACAGACAAGAATTGACAGACTTTGTGGCTCGGATTTTTCAGCACGAATACGACCATTTAGATGGGATCGTGTTTTTAGACAGGGTGGAAAGCACGACAGAACTGATGACAGAGGATGAGTATCAGCAGCAATTTGTCAAGCTCCTCTGATAATTGATATAATTGCGATCGGTAACTAAGAGTGATGTTGCGAACAGGAGAGCAAATGTCAATCAACTTGGAAAAAGGCGGGAGAATCAATCTCTCTAAAGAAGCACCGGGGCTGAAAAATGCCGGGATCGGTTTGGGATGGGATATCAACGCTACAGACACCGGCGCAGCGTTTGACTTAGATGCTTCCGTGTTTATGTTGGGGGCAAATGCGAAAATTCCCACCGAAAAACAATTTGTTTTTTACAACAACAAAGAGTCGCCCGATAATTCTGTAATACATCTGAAAGATAGCAGAACCGGAGAAGGAGTTGGCGATGATGAAACAATAACAGTCGATCTAGCGAAAGTCGATCCGGCGGTGCAAGAAATTGTCTTTGTGGTAACAATCGACCAAGCAGAATCGAGAAGGCAAAACTTCGGTCAAGTGCGGAATGCTTTTATCAGGATTTACGATATCACTACTAACGAAGAGGTAAGTAAGTACGATTTGGACGAGGATTTTTCTAGGGAGACTGCGGTGGAGTTTGGCAGACTTTACAAAAAAGACGGCGAGTGGAGGTTCCAAGCTGTCGGACAAGGCTACAATTCCGGCTTGCAGAGCTTTGTAGACAAGTATCTCTGATCGGAGGGCGATCGGGCAAAGTTCAACAACTAAGCTAACCTAAAACAATAGAATACTCAGCTCGCCGACTTTTTTAAGAAGTCGGGGAGCTAACAGCGATAGCATTTTACATTTTACATTGAATGAGGTGACAAAAAGTGGCGATTAACTTGACAAAAGGACAATCAATTGTTCTCAGCAAAAGCGAATTCGACTTATCTCGATTGACAATGGCTTTGGGCTGGGATGTAGCGACAGCTAAAACAAGTCTTTTCGGCAGAAGCAGCGGTGCCAATTTTGACTTAGACTCCTACGCTTTGCTGCTGGGAGAAAATGGCAAATTGAAAAATTACAAAGAGGATGTAATTTATTACTCTCATTTAGAATCCAAAGACAAAACAGTTGTTCACTCAGGCGACAATCTCACGGGAGCTGGAGACGGAGACGACGAACAAATATTTGTGAAATTGAGTTCTTTGTCAGCAGAATATCACAAAATTATTTTGGGCGTCAATATTTACGATGCACAAAATAGAAAACAGCATTTTGGTATGGTAGAAAATGCTTACGTGAGGGCTGTAGATGCAGCCGGAAAAGAAATCGCTCGCTATCGCTTGTCAAATGACCCTTCCTATGAAGGCAAATTAAATATGTTGATGGGACAAGTTTATCGAGAAGGCGGTGAGTGGAAATTTAAGGCCTTGGGAAATCCTTTAGCTGAAGATTTGAAGGGTGTTGTCGGTTCGTTTATGCGGTGAGCTAAAAAACTTCAATTGTGCGTAAAAGAGAATTCATCTTTTCACATATACCCCGTCGTAAAACGGACGGGGATTCCATTTACTTGAATATATCAAAAATTGACAACCACAATTTTTGATTCAAATAACCATCTATAGCGGTTCTCAAAAAAGTGAGGTATGCCCGTAATCCCTATGCCCTATGCCCTATGCCCTATGCCCTATGCCCAGTCATACCTCATGTTTCGCTCGAAAGGCTATATGTTTATGCAGGTTGTCTGTGGTGGCGGGGCGGGTTTATATAGATTGTTTGTGGGAAGTAAATGTGATTGGTGAACCCGCCCTTACAGATTTGTTGAAAATTGTACAAGATTTATGGGTAGGGACACAGCAGTGCTGTGTCCTAATCTGTCTGTATCAGTTATTCTTGCACAGCCACACAGGTAGAAAGCATTTTCGCTACTCCCAGAATTGGCAATTGATTGAGCATTTCCGCCGCAAAAGCATCAATCAGCAAATAGCGACTTCTTTCTAAATCTAAGCCGCGACTTTGCAAGTAGAAAAGTTCATCATCTTCTAACTGGCTGACAGTTGCACCGTGGGAACATTTAACGTTGTCCGCCACAATTTCTAACTGCGGTTTTGTGTCTACCCGCGCCCTCGGCGACAGCAACAAATTCCGGCTCAACTGTCCGGCGTCTGTCAATTGTGCGGCTTTGCGAACAAAAACTTTGCCGTTAAATACGGCGCGGGCTTTGTTACCGACAATGCACTTGTGCAATTGCCGGCTTGTGCCGTGGGGGTAATTGAAATCGATTAAACTGTGAGTGTCTGCTAATTGTTCGCCAAAGGCTACGGTTAAGCCGTTTAAAGTTGTTTCGGTACCTTCGCCGCGCTGAAATACTTCTAAATTGTGCCGCGATATTTTGCCGCCCAAGCTGATAGCATGACAAGTATAGCTGCTGTTGCGGGATTGCTCGATCGCACTTTTGCCAATATGAACCACATCCAAACCTTCCCGCTGGAGTCGAACATGATTCACCGTGGCGTTTTCAGCGACAACAACATCCGTGACAGCATTCGTCAAAGCCGAGACATTACCAACAGTTGTGTAATCCTCAACAACAGTGATTTTGCTTCCAGCCTCAGCTATGATTAAGCAGTGCGGCTGACACATCGTCCCAGATGCACCTGGTGCGGTCAGGAACAGCAAGTGAATCGGAAGGTCGATCGACATATTAGCCGGTACGAACACCACCGCAGCATCCACCAAACCCGCAGTATTCAGGGCTGTAAACACTTCAGTTTGCTGTTTGTGCTTGCTCAAAACATCGGTGATGCGCGATCGATATTTTTCCGGTACATTAGATAGATTACCTGCATAAAAGTTCGGCAAATTCACCGTTGACAAATCCGGCGCATAAAAACCGTTAACAAACACCAATCTTAACGGTAAATCATCCCGATTTTTCACAGGCATAATAACATCAGTCAGCTTAACAGTTGACTGATTGCTCTGAGCAATACGAAAAGGAACTTGCAAAACAGGCGACAAATCAGTAAAGCGCCACTCCTCATCCCTCACCGTCGGAAAACTTGCAGCAAGCACGTATTCAGTCGCCGCATCCCGCAAATCCTGCAAACCGTAAGCCGAACTTTCGCTATTAGCAACCTCCAACTTACCGCACTGATTCACCAAATCAGCCAAAAACATTTCCCTAGTAGCAACCTGCGTATTAATCATCGCGCGCCAACTCCTGCTGCTTCCTCTTCCACAACCCAGTCATAACCGCGCTCTTCCAATTCCAGCGCCAACTCTTTAGGGCCAGTTAAGATAATTCTGCCCGCTTCCATGACATGAATAAAATCAGGAATAATGTAATTCAACAGCCGTTGATAGTGAGTAATCACCAACATCGAATTTTCAGCAGTTGACAACTGATTCACACCACCGGCAACAATCTTCAGAGCATCGATATCCAAACCAGAATCAGTCTCATCCAAAATAGCTAACTTCGGTTCCAAAAGCGCCATTTGCAAAATCTCATTCCGCTTTTTCTCACCACCGGAAAAACCCTCATTAACGCTGCGACTCAAGAAAGCCGGATTCATCTTGACAACATCCAGCTTATCCTCGATTAAATCTTGGAAATCAAAAGCATCCAACTCTTCCAAACCGCGATGTTTGCGGTGAGCATTGTAAGCCACGCGCAAAAAATCGACATTGCTAACGCCCGGAATTTCCAAAGGATATTGGAAAGCCAGAAACACGCCAGCTAAAGAACGTTCTTCCGGCGGTAATTCCAGGAGATTTTGTCCCAGGAAAGTAACTTCTCCACCCGTCACCGTATAAGCAGGATGGCCGGCTAATATCTTGGATAAAGTGCTTTTACCCGAACCATTTGGGCCCATAATCGCGTGAATTTCACCCGATTTAATTTCCAGATTCAAACCCTTAAGGATTTGGGTATCATCCACATTCGCAGTTAAATCGCGGACAGATAACACCACTTGACTATTTTCAACAATCATCTCTTTTTTTCCTAACTCCTCTAATTTTTTGGTCTGTTTCCGATTCAACAATCAAGGTTCGTAGTGAGGACTTCAGTCCTTCTTTCCAAAGGTTCGTAGTGAGGACTTCAGTCCTTCTTTACAAAGGTTCGTAACAAAGGTTCGTAGTGAGGACTTCAGTCCTTCTTTAAAACCATAAAAGTAGCGCATCCAAGCATTTTTTGCATAACTCCTGAATTAGAAGGACTAAAGTCCT
>NZ_JAEQCI010000217.1:0-4500 GCF_020738565.1 Microcoleus sp. PH2017_12_PCY_D_A
TGTTTTTGTTGAATATTATTACGTAAGAACTGCTTTGGGTTCATGGACGTGGCGCAGCACTTGGACAAACGAAATCAAGGAATTCAGATGTCCGGGGACTACTTCCCCCCTTCCCCCTCCACCCAACCCACCACCTAGAAAAGAAATGGATGATTGTTGTCGCGACTCAATAAGAATGCTGCGAGACTTAACGAAGGTTTTTGAAGTTAGAAAGGTACTTGCGGGGAAGGTAACAATTCCCGGCGAGCTAATGGAAATTCCAGAAGAAGGCAAAACTTTACTACCTGAAAAGCTTCAAAATTACCCGCAGATGGTACACGCCATACTATTAGCAGTTAATCGGCACGGGATAGACGCGCCAATCGTTGTAGAAATAGAGGATACGGACAAAACAACAGCAGGCGATCAATCGGCTATTTACACTTACAATTCCCCCGGTGTGGCAATGCAGGCAGCGCTAGAAATGCTCCATGAATTAAAAGCAGCCGGAAACGCTCGGCTGAGCATCCAGATAGGAATAGCATTCGCCGTGACTCGAATCCTCAAAATCGTCGCTGGCGTCAGCGAAAGCATTCGCGAAATTATCAAGATGCTGGGAATGCCTTTTCGGTACAAACCTAAAAAAATGCAGCTTGAATTCAACCTCGCTGGCATGAAAAAGGGGTACGGAAAAGACAGCAAACCCAAAGAATTTACCGAGATGTCGAAAGAGGAGCTAGAAAGTATCATTCCGACTCTGCTAGAGGGGTCAGAATGCGACGTGCCAGTGCCGACTTTTACGCCGTCAGAGGCGGACGATCTCAGGCAGATGATTTGCAAGCTAACAATTAGAAAGGAAAAATAATCGTGCCAATACCTTTAGTGCTTACAGTCGCAAAAATCGCGTCCGTAGCTGTCAAATTAAAACCTTTTATCGTCGCCCTGGGTGGAAAGATTTTTACGGCAACAAAAATGGGAAGTATCAGTAAATTCCTGGGGGGAATTGCCAAGCCGGTGTTCGGCTTACTCGGAAAAATATTCAAGCCAATTTTTGGATGGGCAGCTAAGTTGTTCCCTTGGATTGCTGCTGCATTTGCGCCACAATTAGCTTCGAGATTGGTGCAATCCGTACAGCAGGTGTGGCATTTTAACTGGAAAATCTCAGAGAATCAATTGAGAGAAGACATTAAGAGTGCAGTAACTAATTTGTACGAGCCGCTGGGAGAATTCGTCGGACGTTCCATCGCGACGGTTTTGGTCGGCAGAGGGCTGGGCGGCAACAACATTCCTAAAATCAGGATAAATACCGGGCAAATAGCTAGGCTTGTCGAGCTATCTGGGGGCAGCGAAACCATTCGAGACAGCTTGATTGACGCGGTTACTGATATTTGGTATGCAGTGAAATCAGCCGCTCAATTAATCTTGATGAAATTCTTGTACCTCAATGGCAGGCAGTTTATCGAAAAGGTTACCGGGCAAGAACTCGGCGGCGAGCAAGAAGGAGAAAGCTTCATTTTTGCAGAAAAATTTGAGGAAAAAATCAGAGACCTTATTGTGGGTGAAGAAGCAGAGGACGCTGTTATTAACGGCTTTGAAGTCTTCTTTGACACCATAGGCGATCTGCTTACAGAAGAAGATTTATACGCTGAGTACGTATGACGGCTAAACCGAAAAAACCCGGTACGGGTAAAGGTAAAGGTAAAGGTGGGAAGCCTTCTCCCAGTCAGCAAAAAGCTGGTTTCAAGGAAGAATTGGCCTCTAGGATTGAATCTGGACATGAATCAGTTCAGTTTGATGCTGGAATCACAGTTGATAAAATTGAGCAATCTCTAGGAGTGGGAAACTTAAAAATATATTTTCAGGAAGTAGAAAACAATTTTGCAAACTCTAGGACTCCGGCAAAAGATGCAACTAACAAGTCTAAAGAGGCCAAAACTTCGCCCATAAAAATCAAAAAGCTTTCTAGCTCTCGCCCGAAAAAACGCAGGAAGCAAAGGGGGAAAATCAAGTGAAAAACCCGCAGCTAGAGGCGCTGAAAAAAGAAGCGTTTCGGAAACTAGCGGCGCAAGAATCTCAAACGGTCATAAAAGGCAAGGAGGAGGATTCCGGCGCTCGTTTCGCCTTGTACGAGATGGAATTGGATGGAGTAAAGCTGCTGCTTTCTGGCGCTGAGCCCTTGATTCCTTTGCAAGTAAGTTTGCTCAAGGCGATCGACGATTTAATCAAAGCCCGCCTCCGGCAGGTCGGCAGTTCCGGCCGGAATTCTGACGTGGCGATGTTGAGCGGGCATCCTAAGATCTACCTGCATTTTGAGGAGGAGAAGCCGAAGGGTGACAGGAGACCGAAGGAAGGAACGCTCAGCTTTAGATTGATGGATGAAACAGACTCCTCAATTTCTGTTCCAAAGGTCAAGAAACTCGCCCTAAAAATCCAGCAGGTTTTCGGAAAGAGGGAGGGGTATTTTTGGGACAAAGGCAAAAGATACGTCAATTACAACCACTGGGAATTGGGATACAAACTCCAAATTCTCAGTCCGTCGGTAGCGAAGGGCAAAAGGTTAATTGAGGATGTTTTGAGCCTTCAGGGGCATCCCTTCGATCCGGCTCGGATGACCTTCAGCCAGAACCAGGGGGAGGCGAAGGCTTTCCCCGCCAATCCCGGCAACAAGCGCATTTTGGGGGAAGAGGTGAAGCTTCCCGAGCGCAGGCCAGACTGTGAGGTTCGCTTTCGGTACGCAGAGATAGAGCTAGGCGGTCTCCAGCAAAAAATGGTGATTTCCTCTACCAGCAGCAACCACCCCACCGACCCAAAGTTTAGGTAAAGAAGTTGCTTAATAATTCTTTACAATCGCTGTGTTTAAGTTGCGATAACAAATCCGGAAGGTTGCAACCTTCCACAGCGTTTTGTGCACGCCTCAAACCCAGGCATATCAAGGGTTGCAGGCTGCGAGGGAGTAAGCTACCGTCAGGGTAATCAAGCAGCACAACCAATAAACATATATGGCGAAAGAAAAAAAAGTAGCTTACTACATAGACATTAACGCCAGCGTAGTGGTCGAATTGCAGTTAATCGAAAAAAATATTACGGCGATAGCCACCGAGCTTGGGTACACAAAGGTGGCAGCGGATGGAGCTCTGCCAGCGGGGAAAACTCTGGCGGGCAATTCCAGAGAAGACGCATTAGAACTAGGGTGTTTGCCGCTTCGGGTTGCTTACCGCAAAGGCGATAAACTTCAATCCGCAATACTGCTCTGCCCGCCATCTAAAGCCGATACAGTTTTTAAATCGCTTGTCGGGAAAACCTATGCTACTCACAAAATAGTAAAGGTTAGACCTATTCGCCGCCGCCGGTACACGATAGCTTAAGCCCAACGAATCGATAAATAACCTGACAAAAAAGCGCAATCAAATCGGTAAAACAGCATGGAAAAATACGTCATCATTGAATTCGACCTCACAAATAACGCTGTCTTGGGTTATTTGAGCACATTGGGCAACTATGGCGCGGTTTCAGACCTCTCAACGGATATCAACAACGCTCTAACTTTCGACACCAGGAACGAGGTGCGCTACGAGCTGGGATCAATGCTCAAAGATATGCCTAACAGAGAATTCCGATACCGAGCCGTAACTCAATCTTTGGTATTAGTACCGTAGGATAATGCCGCTCGAACGAGAGGAAGACTGGCAGAGATTTTTTCAAGGATCTTACGTTCGGGCTTCATCTGGAGTCTACGAAGGAAGAGTTGAGCCGATCGCTCTTCCTTTCCTTTTTGAAAAACCCATTATTAGAGTTTTTGCCGAGTCGCAAGGTTCCAGAAGGACATGGTGGCTGGCAGGAACACTAACGCAGGAAATCGGCTTAGGAATGGAACTTCAGCAATGGAAACTCCCGCTAGGACGAAAAAAGATTCTTCAAGTGGAGCTTGCGGGAAAATACAGATTGCGATTTGAGCCGGTGGCTTGGTTAAGCAATTTATATATCGAAATAGACACTTACGAAGGTACTTAAGCTGACTTTGCTATGAACTTAACTTCCACTTTGCTTCAAATTGATTTAGCAGTAATGAGCTGCCTTCTTGGGTTGATGGGCTTAATCTGGAAAACATTAAGAGACATCCAAAAAGAAGCAATTGTTGCAGCTCAAGAAAGAACAAAATTAGAAGAGACTGTAAAGTTTTATGGTAAAAGGCTGGACAATGTTGAAAGCTGGATTACTGGAAATTCTGGATTTAAGGAGCGTTGAAGGTGCCCAGAATCTCTGCCAAAGCTTTGCTGGCAAATCCCAATTCAACCTTAACGGAATTAGTGGATGCGCTAGTTAAGCTGTCTGAGGATAAAGGTTATCTACAAGGGCGCAAAGGCTTTGCTAAAACAATCAGCGAAACAGATTGTTTGATTGATGCACTGCGCGATCGCATTCTACAAATAGCGAGCAAATAATTATGCACAAACTTGAATTTGCAATGCAGTTAAGACCTGCATTAGAGATTCTTTGGGGAAATTTAAAGCTGATTTATCC
>NZ_JAEQCI010000218.1:0-4476 GCF_020738565.1 Microcoleus sp. PH2017_12_PCY_D_A
GACTTGCTCTGCATTTAGATGATTTTTGGCTGGCATACTTCGGGCTTTTCTGTGACTTGTGATTTATTATTATACCAGTTTTAATGCGAAACAGCTTACTACGAACCTAATAGGACTGAAGTCCTTACTACGAACCTAATAGGACTGAAGTCCTTACTACGAAACTAATAGGGGCGCTGCGGCGCACCCGAAACTTAAAAATTATGCACAAGTTATAATAAATTTAAATAAATTGGAGGTTGAAATGGTAACGCTGCAATTAAGACAAATCAGTGTACCGCCTGGACATAGACTGCTGTTGAACGATGTCAACTGGCAGGAATTTGAGGCGATTTTAGAGGAGTTGGGAGAACACCGCGGCTCTAGAATAGCTTACAGTAAAGGAACTTTGGAGATTAGGATGCCACTGCCAGAACATGAATTTAATAAAGAGATCATTGGCGATATGGTCAAAATATTACTCGAAGAACTTGAAATCGATCGAGAATGTTTTGGTTCGACGACTTTCAAACGAAAAAGTATGTTGCAAGGAATTGAACCGGATAACTGTTTTTACATCCAGAATTACGCTTTAATGATTGGCAAAAAGCGGATCGACTTAACTGTCGATCCGCCGCCGGATTTAGCAATTGAAGTCGATTTAACTTCTAAGACTCAACTGGATGCTTATGAGGCGCTGGGAGTACCTGAAATTTGGCGCTATGAAAATAAAAGGCTTCAGATTAATGTGCTTGAAGATGGGAAATATGTTGAATCGGAATTTAGTCCGATATTTCCCAATCTGCCAATTGTTGAAGCGATTTCTCTGTATTGCGAACAAAGTCAAACAGCGGGTACGAGTCAAACTCTCCGGTTGTTTCGCAAGTGGGTTAAAAACCAAATACAAAATTGAGCAAAATCGCTATTTCTGACAGCAAGCTTCCTAATTTTGTTGTACTGTTACTTTCGCTGTTGGGAAATTGAGAGAGAGTAAGGGTGTTGACCTTGCGATCGATCGCCCACGAAAATCACATAAGTCCCCTTGTCCCCATAACCCGAAAATTCTACATTCCCCGCAGCAGCATTCGCCGGTAGGACGCAGAAACGCCCCCTCGGCCCCTGAATCATCAAACTCGGCGCTCCCGCCGTTTGTACTGCAATCCGCCAGTAAGGTAAATCCTGGGTTACTTCGATGACCTGGTTGGGCCCTTGGGCGACAAAACCGCAGTCGCCGCTATTGTTCGGGCCGCCGGAAACTCCTGAAACGCTCAGGGGTTCGGGAAATCCCGGAGCAATTTGCAGCGGTTGGCTCCGAATAGCTCCGGCATCCGCTAAAATCATTGCCAAGGCTACGGTTACGATCGCACTAAACCACCGTTTGTCGCGATCGCCCGCACAGTATATCTTCATATTTCCTCACACAATGGCATTTAGTCCTACTTCTTTAGACGATAGATGATAATTGCGGTTCCAAACACATTAATCTAAACTAAGTAAAATCGACTTAATTCAATGTAAAATACCGAGCGCTAACAAGCTTGCTGTGTATGTCTTCTACCTTCTACCTTCTTCCTGATGACTGATGACTGATGACTGATGACTAATGACTGATGACTAATGACTGATGACTGATGACTGATGACTGATGACTAATGACTGATGACTGATGACTGATGACTAATGACTGATGACTAATGACTGATGACTGATGACTGATGACTGATGACTAATGACTGATGACTAATGACTGATGACTAATGACTGATGACTAATGACTGATGACTAATGACTTCTTCCTTCTTCCTTCTTCTTATGAATCCTCAAAATAACTTCAATTGGCAGCAAGCGATCGGACAACTAAAAGCTAAACTAGAACGATCGCCTCTCATCCAACAAAATCCAGACAGCTATCAAGCCCTCGGCACCTTCTACAATCAATCTCTGGAGAAGTTTCAAAAACTCCCCAAACCCGGGCAGGTGGCAGTCTTTGCCGTCGGAGCGATCGTGGTTCTGACAGTCTTCAATAGCATCGTCCAGCTACTTTCCGCCCTGATGACTCTTGGCGTTCTGGGAGTGCTAATCTACATAGCGTATAAATTGGCAATATCTCCTGATTCGTCCAACTAACGACTAACAATAGGAAATTATAAATATGGCTAGCCCAACCGCACCCGGTGATATTAATCAACCCGATCCGTCTTGGCCGAGACAATCCCAGCAAATGCCACTGCTGGTTCGCCGGTGTGGCGCTTGGGCCGTTGAAATTTCGTTAATTGCAGCCAGCGCCATGGTTCCCTTCAGTATCGGGGCCGCGGTTAATGCGGTTAACAAGGAAGCTCAAACCGTGCCACTCAATCCCTCGGTAGCAGCAGCATCGGAAACTGTCGCCCGTGTTTTGGCAATCCCCGTGCGCGATCGCAATCCCAGAGTCGCACCCCTAACTAATCTATTCTGGTCGGGGGCGCTGCTGGCACCGGCAGTTTTAGTGGCGTGGCAGTTGTTTTTGCTCGCCAGAACCGGTCAAACTCTTCCGAAACGCTGGTTCGGGGTGAAAGTTGTCACAGCCTCGGGTACTCCTCCGGGTTGGGCGCGAGTGCTGGTTCGCGAAATTTTCGGGCGCACTGGAGTGCCTCTGGGCGTCGCTTACGGGGTTTGGCGCTTATCCGGCGCGTTTCCGGATTTAATTATTTTAGGGGCGTTGAGCGGCTTGTCAGTGCTGGCAGATGGGGCTTTTGCACTGCGCTACAAACGGCAATCCGGGCACGATCGCCTTGCGAATACTTTGGTGGTCAATAGTCGTGAAGCGAAGCTATCCCGTAGGGAATCGCACCAACAGTCTGCCAATCCTGTCCAGAGTCAAGATTGGACTGAGGAAGACGCGCAAATTGCAGCTTTGGTTTTGACTCCAGAAACCGACGTGAAAGAAGATCCCAGTTTGTGGAATTGGATTCGCCAACATCCAGGCACAACTTTAGTGATAGTTACTATTGGCAGTGCGGGATTGATTTTAAGTTTGTTTGTTGGCACTCTGATCTACACTCAAAGTCAAGCTAATTTGCGGGATTCTCGGCAGCGGAACGACGAATTATTTGTAGCTTTAGTTAGCAAATTGTCTCCAGCTTCGGCTAGCGGAACATCGGGGAGGCGATCGGCTATTTTGGCTTTGGGGGCGGTGGAAGACTCGCGCGCCGTACCCCTGCTAGCGGATTTGCTGGCTCAAGAAGACAGCAAGGCGATGCTGGACGCGATCCAGCAAGCTTTAGTTAGTAGCGGGCCGAAAGCTTTACCTGATTTGCAGCGGTTGAATCAAGCCCTCAGCAATGAGCTCGAATCCCTGCGCTACGGGGGAAAGACTGCGGAACGCGAGTTAGCGGCTACCCGTCAGAGAACAGTGCAAAGGGCGATCGGCAAAATTCTCACAGTGTATAGCAGCCAGCTCAACGGCGCCGATCTCAGTCGCACCGATTTAAGTCAAAGTCCTGCCGGCCCGGGTCAGTTTACTTTAGTATTAGACAAAGTTGACTTATCAGGAATTAAGCTGAGAAAAGCCAATTTAACCAATGCCAGCTTGCAGGGAATTCGCTTTTACGGCACCGGAGAAGACAGGCGTCCGGGTACATTTGACGATTGGATTTCTGACTTGAGCGAAGCTAATTTTGAAGGAGCAAATTTAACCGGAGCATCTTTTAACAGCGCCGTAATGAACCGCACTACTTTTGTGCGCGCTGTCCTGAACAAAGCTAATTTGTCAAATGGAAATTTGAATGGAGCTAATCTTAGCAACAGTCTTTTAATTGGGGCTAATTTGCAGCAAGCAATGTTAAAAGAGGCAAGCTTTACTGGTGCAGATCTCGGCAGCGCCAATTTTTCGGGAGCGAATTTGGAAAGCGCGCGTTTGGCTAAAGTCAAGGCTCAAGGCACTCAGTTATCCTTAACAAATTTGTCTAAATCGGAATGGCAAGGTGCTGATTTGTCCGGTGCTGATTTGAGCGGCGCTAACTTACAAAATGCCGATTTTAGTTCCGCTAAACTCGCCAATGCGAATTTAAAAGATGCTCGGTTGCAAGATGCGAATTTGCGGAATGCTGACGTGAGTTCGGTTGATTTGAGGGGCGCTAATTTAGCTGGAGCGAATTTTCAAGGCGCTGTTTTCCTGGGGAAGGCTGCTTCGGATCAGTTTATTCAAAGTCAGGCTGGTAGCAAATCAGGTCGATTCCAAGGAGTTAATTTTGCCGAGGCTAAGAATTTAGATCAAAGTCAAATTGCTTACATTTGTTTGCAGGGCGGGATTCATCCGAAGTGCCCGCCGAAGAATTAAGACTTGGTTCGTAGTGAGGACTTTAGTCCGCAGAAAAAGAAGGACTAAAGTCCTCACTACAAACCTGGACTAAAGTCCTGACTACAAACCTGGAAAAGAAGGACTAAAGTCCTGACTACAAACCTGGAAAAGAAGGACTAAAGTCCTCACTACAAACCTGGAAAAGAAGGACTAAAGTC